>CAJTLR010000064.1 GCA_910577185.1 uncultured Acetatifactor sp. | reverse complement strand
TTTTGGTTGAGCTTTTTGTTCTCTTGTCTGAAATTCCGGCTCCCCTCGGGCTTTCCCGCCCTCCGTTTGCCGCTTCCGGGTTCCCCCGGTTTTTGGAATTTTCAGGGTTGCATTACTGTTTATTTGTCAAGGTTCAGGTTCTCTGGCTTGTCGCTTTCCTCAGCGGCAACTCTGATAGGATATCATATCTCGTCCGCTTTGTCAACAACTTTTTTTAAGTTTTTCAACTTTTTTCTTTCGCCAATCCTTTCGGACTGGTTGTTGTCTGCATTCCTGCCCGACAACGAAACTTAGTATATCACGCTCTTTTTACCTTGTCAACAACAAATTTCATTTTTTTACAATTTTTTTAAAGCAGCTTTTTTTAAAGCAATGATCAGACACGCTCCGTGAGTATAGAATCCCGCCCCTGCGCAAAAAAAGAATCCCGCATGCGGGATTCTTTTTTTGTATTATTATAGAGGGAACTCAGGGAAGTAGCTCCATTGCATATGTTTTTGATTCGTTTTTCACGGTAAGGCTGAGGGATGAGATATGACTGGCAGTTTCCTGATCCATTTCCACCACCAGCACGGCCTCCACGCTTCCCTGTGCGGGTATTGTCCCCACAAATGTGGTCATGTCATCCAGAAGCATGGTGGTCAGAGCCCTTCTGGTATACTCGCCGTTCACCGTCACATGGAATGCCGCGTCCGATGCCAGCATATCCATCTCCTGATCCTGCGCCGTACCATTGGAAACGGAAAAACGCAGTACCAGCAGTTTCTTTCCCTCCGAAGCGCTCATCGAAAAGAAATCCCCTTCCTCCGGATAACTGTCATACACTTCCTGCCCCTGAAAGGCAACTGTCATTCCCTCCGGGAGGCCCATTACTTCCTCCATGGAATACTCTTCCTGCCTGACAGGATTCTCTGTCTCCGCTTCCACTCCCGGGGCGTTCACAACCGGCGTGTCGTCCACCGGTCCCATCCCCGCGGAGTCCTCTGTCTCCCCATTCTCTTCCAGGACACTTTCTTCTATGTCTAATACGGAAAGCTCCATCAATCTGCTTTTGTTATTGAGATCATATTTCATCATGGTTATGGCGATGTATTCCCCAATAGCCTGTATCTCCGCATTGGTCAGATCCGGAATCTGGTTCTCCCCGCAGCCGGTCAGCCCCAGCACAAGCGCTGCCGTTATCATACATATCTTTCCCTTGATTTTGCTATGCCTCATCTTCATCCATTCCTCGCATTCCAAATCATTCTTTCAGCTCCGGCAGCTTCCCCGCCTCATTTCATCATACAACACATTTTCTTCACAGACAAGTACTAAAAATCATTTCCTTCTTTTTCCGCCCGTCATTTCCGGCGGGCGGAATTTTCCGGCACTTTAACTCCCGGTCTGGGCCGATGCATATTTTTCCAGATCTCCCCTATGGCAGCTCACCCTGAGCCACACACCGTCGTTCCTGTATTCCTGCCCCAGCACAGTGGCATTTTCCATAAAATAGGATACCACGCTTCCCTTTCCGTAGGGCAGAAGAAGCTCCGCCTCCACTCTGTCGGCATACACACATTTGGCAATCAGCTCCGTCAGTTCTTTCATACCGCATCCCAGCGACGCAGCCATGTAGATCTGTCTGTCCTTCACCCTGGGGATATCTTCCATATTGCTTTTGTCGGCTTTGTTATAAACCACAATCTGCGGAATATCTCCCGCCCCCAGCTCCTTTAAGGTCTCGTTGGTCACCGCCATCTGCTGTTTAAAATATTCGTCGGAGAAATCAACCACATGCACAATCAGGTCTGCACTCCTTACCTCTTCCAGCGTGGAACGGAATGCCTGCACCAGTCCGTGGGGCAGTTTATTGATAAACCCTACCGTGTCCGCCAGAAAAAAGGGCTGGTTCATGTTCCCCCCGGCCTCGTCCGGCCTGGGCCGGATACAGCGCACGCTGGTATCCAGGGTGGCAAACAGCATATCCTTTTCCAAAACTGTCTTTTCCTTATTTTCACCGTACATTTCCAGCATATGGTTCATGATAGTTGATTTGCCGGCATTGGTATAGCCCACCAGGGCCACTTTCGGGATTCTGGAGCGGTTCCTTTTCTTGCGCATGGTCTCCCTATTGCGGGAAACCGTCTCCAGTTCTTTTTTTAATTCCGCTATCCTCTTTTCAATCTTACGTCTGTCCAGTTCCAGCTTGGTCTCACCGGCACCTTTGTTGCTCATGCTGCCGTTTCCCATGCCACCGCCGGTACCGCCCTGGCGGCTTAAATTTTCACGCATTCCCACCAGCCTTGGCAGAATATACTGCAGCTTTGCCGTCTCCACCTGCAGTTTTGCCTCCTTTGTCCTGGCGCGGAGCGCGAAAATATCCAGGATCAGATTGGTTCTGTCCATAACCGGCAGCTTCAGTTCCCGTCCCAGATTCCGCATTTGGGATGGCGTCAGCGCGTCGTCAAAAATCACTTCTTCCGCCCCGCACTGGGCAGCGTACTCCTTCGCCTCGTCCACTTTGCCCGGGCCGATGTAAAAAGCAGTGTTTACGGTTCCCATCCGCTGGGTAATAATTCCTGTCACCTGCTTTCCGGCGGCTTCGGCCAGACTTTTCAGTTCCTCCATGGAATGTTCAAAATCCTGATCCGCCCCAGTGTCCAGTCCAACCAGCAGTACTTTTGTATCTGCCATCTCCTCTATTCTGTTTTCCGTCATATAATACCTCTTATTTCATCAGTGCCTCATGCACTGTCACCGATTTTATGCGCTTTCCAGTTCAAACCAGAACAATACGCCGTTGGTATAGTTCCGGACTCCGTATTCACGGTTCATGGACTCCATAATCGCCTTTACAATGGACAATCCCACACCGCTTCCCCCGTATTCCCTGGTCCGCGCCTTGTCAACCTTATAAAATTTTTCCCACAAATGAGGCAGCGCTTCCTCCGGAACCGGCTTTCCCGTGTTGAACACGCCCACCCTCACTTTTCCTTCTTCAGCCGTCAATGTGACGACTATTTTTTTCTCCCCGCCGCAGTGGTTTACGGCATTGGAAAAATAATTCATGAAAACTTCTTCTGTTTTATACTCATCCCCCCACACATAAAACGAAGGATATTCCTCCATGCAAACCTGAATTTCATTCTGCTTTGTCAGGATAGATGCCGACTGGATGTAATTTTTCACCAGCGCCGTCAGGTCAAAGCGCTCCATTGCCACAATATCGTTCCCAAATTCCAGCTGGTTCAATGTCAGTAGTTTCTGGACCATGCTGTTCATCTTGGCCGCCTCATCCATAATGACATCGCAGTAAAAGTTCCGGCTCTCCGGGTCGTCGCTGACCCCCTCGGAAAGCCCCTCTGCATAACCCTGGATCAGCGCGATGGGCGTCTTCAGCTCATGGGATACATTGGCAAGAAATTCCTTGCGCATTTCATCCATCTGCTCTTTCTTCTCAATGTCCTTCTGCAGTTCATTGTTTGCCGTCTTTAATTCGGATATGGATTCCTCCAGTGATGCGGAGAGTTTGTTAATATTTTCTCCCAGAAGATCTATTTCATTGTGCGCACCTCCCGCATATTTTGCCTCAAAGTCCAGATGGACCATCTTTTCCGATATGGAATTCAGTTCCAGAATGGGTTTCGTGATTTTTCCGGCCACAAACCAGATGATTACGCCCCCTGCCAGGGTGGCTGTTATCCCGATATACGCCAGAAAACGATTGGCCACCTTCACACTTTCCCGTATGCTTTCCACCGGGGTCCGCATGATAAAGGAGATGCCGGATTCCAGCCTGCCGTGCATTTCCAGGTATTCGTCTTCTCCCACCCGCACAAGCTGTATCATATAGCCTTCGCCTTCTTCCAGCACTTTTCCCGTGGCGGAGATGTATCCGAAAAGATATGCCAGCAGGCGTCTCTCCAGTTCTTCCCCTCCGTTTCTGGATGCATATATCACACCGGAATTCACATTTATCACATACACCGTAATATTGTATATACCGCAGACTTCGTCCAGCTCCAGCCGGAATTCATCCGTATGGTAAGTGTCGTTGTCCGCAGCCTGGTGAATGGAGTTGTATGCCTGGAAAATCACCTTTGTCTTGCTTCTGATATAGTATGGTTCCAGGAAAAATATATTGATTGTCCAGCACAGAAATATCGTGCCCGCCATCAGACCGATGAAGATCATTGCAAACTGACGCCTGACTGAGCGCCTGATCTTAAATTTTTCCGCCCGCATTCCTTATGCCTCCGGGTTGTACCCACGCCCATACCATGGCATGGGCCTCCCATTACTTTTCCTCTTCCAATTTGTAGCCCATGCCCCAGATTGTTTTGATCAGTTCACCTTTCTGCCCCATTTTGCTGCGCAGCTTCTTTACATGAGTGTCAATGGTACGGGCATCCCCGAAATAATCATAATTCCAGACATGGTTCAGTATCCGCTCCCGGGAAAGCGCAATCCCCTTATTCTCCATAAAATAGGTCAGAAGTTCAAATTCCTTGTAGCTCAGTTCCACACTCTCCCCGTCTATCTGCACAAGATGGGCAGATTTGTCCAGCCGGATACCCCCGCAGCTTAAAACTTCTTCCTCCGCCGCCCTGCCGGTCCGGCGCAGTATGGCCTCAATGCGCGCCACCAGGATCTTGGGACTGAACGGTTTTGTGATATATTCGTCCACCCCCAGGCTGAATCCCTGAAGTTCATCCCTCTCGTCAGACCTGGCCGTCAGCATGATAACCGGCACCTTTGAACCGGCCCGTATCTCCCTGCATACCTGCCATCCATCCATCTTTGGCATCATCACATCCAGCACCACCAGCACAATGTCTTTCTGGGAGAAAAACAGCTCCAGGGCTTCCTCCCCGTCAACGGCTTCCAGCACCTCATAATGATTTTTCACCAGGAAATCACGCACCAGCTTTCGCATTCTGCTTTCGTCATCCACTACCAAAATCTTCCCTCTGTCCATATGCCGCACAGCCTTTCTGTCATATTACTGTAATTTGCCGAAGGCATCCCTGCCCGCCTCCGGGTCGGACACAGGTTCATGTTTCTTCCGTTCATTCCTGCACCGTGTCCTTTTCCCATACAGTATAACGCAAAAATGTGTCCCCTTTGTGAAAACCCTCAACGATACAGCAGCTTTTCCCAACTGCCATGAAAGTTTCCTCATTCTTGTCTTATCTTCAATTCCCTCTCCTTTTCCCTGATTACCTGCTCCCGCTCCGTCAGTTCCTGCTCCCACGACGCATACTTGCTTGTAATTACCCTCTCGTAATTGACAATATTTGGCTGTTCGCTTTTAAAGGAAATATAGAACATGGCAGCAATGGCAGCAATCAGCAGCACATTCAGAATGACGGACAAAGCAAAGCGCGTCTTCTCTTTATCTCTTTTTTGGGAAGGCACCACCCTTTCCCGGGCAGGGTTCGTCTGTCCCCGAAGTTCCCCGTCAAAAGTCATATACAGGGGAATATCCATCACCGAAGCCGGGTCGATGTTCTCCTGGGCCAGCAAAAATTCCCTCAGTTTTTCCAGATAATGCATTCCCACCGGCGTCCTGAACAGACGTTCTCTTATTGTCTGCTCGTAAATATAACGGATACTCTCCGGGGAAGTATAATCAATACGCGCTTCCAGATACTCTATTTTCTGTTCCTCTGCCCTGGCAAGCTGTGCATCCTTTTCCGTATAGAAAAGATAGCCGCCCACAGATAATGTCTTTGTCTCTGAACTCATTCCAGTCTCCTTGTCTGTCCCGCAGTTAGTGTTTTCCCCGTTACAATATAATATGTTTCCGAAAGGCGTCGTTATTTCTCTAAAATAAGGGAAAACTTATAAAATATAGTAACACAAGATACCGCCGACTTCAAGTTCCCCCAGTGTATAAAAAAATTTCCGTGAAAATTTGCCATAAAAATTCCCCTAAAAATTTCAAAAAAATTTGTTGACAAATGGAAATTCTCATTGTATACTATACAAGTCGGTTACGAAATAACAGACACACGGAATCTTAGCTCAGCTGGGAGAGCATCTGCCTTACAAGCAGAGGGTCATAGGTTCGAGCCCTATAGGTTCCATACCAACGTAAGTTGGCATATGTGGCGAGATAGCTCAGTTGGCTAGAGCATGCGGTTCATACCCGCAGTGTCGAGGGTTCAAATCCCCCTCTCGCTACTCACCAAAAACCTGAAATCCGTTGATGCGGTTTTCAGGTTTTTTTGATGCGCAGGGAAAGAATGCCGACAGACGGGGCGCGGGCAGTCTTCTCTGCCCGAATGCGCAGCCCCGTTCAGAGGAAAATGCCGGCAGGCGGCCCAGGGGTGCCTCCGGTCTCCCGGGTCAGCCCCCATCGGCCGCATCCCACAGATCTATCATCTGTCTGGCAAATGCAATTTCTTTTCCTGTCCAGCCGTACAAAATGCAGGTACGGTAGGCATATTCCGGAATACAGACATTATCATACCCGGCTGTCTGTATGGAAAATACATTGACACGGGGATTCACCGCCTTCCGGTATGCCAGAATCAGCTCAAAGACATTGATATAAGCGCCGTAACACCACTTCCCGGCCGTACATCCAAACCCTTTTTCCTGGTAAATTTTCCTCTGGGCCTCCGTGCCGTACAGTCCCCCGTGCCCGGCCTGCTGGTCTGAGTAAATGAAAATCTGATCCCAGTGCTCCTTTTTTTCAATGGCCTCGTTAAAAAATTCCCAGATACCGCCCTCCGTGTTGCCTCCCACATCGGAATCCATGTTTTCCGATATCTCACGACTCTGCCTCAGAATCTGTCCCCTGCCGGAAACCGGATACACCTTCAGCCTGTCACCGAATTTGCCCACATATCCCTCTTCGGAGGCCGCCGCCGCAATCACGGAGGAAAGATTGTCAATCACCGCTACCCGGACACTGCCGTATTCCGAGGGAATGGTTCCCCACGCGGAGCCGGAGTTGTCCGAAAGACACATGGTCTTTCCGCGGAATTTCGGCATGTTTTTCATGGACAGATCCACGCATTCCTCCAGGGCATCCAGAATCCGCGGTCTGTGGGCGCACTGACTCTTTTCTACCGCCGTATAGGCGCTGTAATAGCGGAAAGGGAACTGTCTGCCCCCGGCAACTCCTTTTTTCAGCCGCGCCAGGTACTCCTCACAGAATTCCGGATCCTCCGCCCCGGAAAACACGCCCCGCAGATTTCTCAGCAGCGCCATGTGTCCCATGGGAATCTGCCGGAAAATTTCTTTCCAGCCCATTCCCTCCGACCGTAAGTTTTCCCAGGTCTTCTTTTCACCGGACAGCCCAATGGTGCCCGTTTTCATATATTCGTCAATGACATCGGAACAGGCATGGGTAATGCACACGGCATTCCGAAGACCTATCTCCGCATTTTTGTATTTTGCCGCCTCATATCTGTCCAGTCCCCGCAGTTTTCCGGCCAGGGCACGCTTCAGAAGACTGGGCATCCTCTGCTTTCCGTGATTGCTGTACAAAAAATAAGCCAGCTGCACCAGCGCGTCGTCCCCCCGGCTCATAACCCTGCGTTCCAGTTCCCCGAACAGACCCGGATGCGTTTCGGTAAAAGCTTTCCTGCCGGGATGCATGGCGGCCCTCACCATAATCACCTGGGGATTCAGGCGCATGAAAAATTCCTCCCTGAGCGTCGCGGCCCATGCAAGGGTTCCTGCAAAGTCCGCCTCCAGCGCATCATCCACGGCCTGCTCCATAATTTCCGTGGTGGTACGTCCCTCCCAGGCATCCGCAAACAGCAGGTAACCCTCAAGCAGCCTGCAATGCCTGTACTGCGCATCCTTCACCTGCTTTCCCAGCCCTCCGTTCCGGTAATAAGAAGGCTCCCCGAAAATCGAGGATGCCGTAATCATCTTCAGGGTTTCCAGGGGGCTTATGCAGTAAGATTCCCCTCCCATAAAGTTCTCCACAATATTTTCTCTCCCGGCATCATTCAGCACATTCCGAAAACGGCTCACAGTCATTCCTCCCTTCCATACTCCCGGATCACTTTTCCAAAAATCGGGCAGGAAAGATTTTCTCCCTGCCCGCGGGCGCGCATTTATATCCATATTCTGATTCATGGGGACACAATTCCGAAAAGTGAAAAAGTGCTTACGCGCCCCTGGGCATAAAAAAGCCCCGAGAAAAGCGGAAACGGCATGTCGTACTCTACCATTGAGCTACTGCCGTTTTCACGGCAGGCAGGATTCGAACCTGCAACAACGCGATTCACTGTCGAAGTAACCGTTTCCTGTGCATCGGGGCAAACATCCATATTCATGATTCACTTTGCAGAAAATCCCGCATGGATACTCTTTTATTATCCTCCCCCGGAAAAGATTTGTCAATCTTTTTATCCCGCGGTTCCGTAACCTGTCCGGGCGCGGCGGTTCACAACAGCCCTGTTATGTCCGGCCTGCATGCCTCCGGCCCGGCTCCTTCCCTCACCTGGCCGCTTCCCTCAGCAAAATCTGCTCCTCAAATTCCCTCTCTCCCTGACGCCATACCGTCACGGAGGTGGCGTAGCCAAGTCTGTCTCTCTGGACGGAGACATCCACAGCGCCATCCTCTTTGGTCTGCCAGCAGCCCAGCATTTTATCATGGAAAATCCGGATTGGTTCATTCTGGTAAAGCCAGAATCCATCCTCCCCCTGGGTGAGCCCCAGGGCCTCATACTCCTTTTCAATCTCTTCCTGGTCCAGGCAGAGGCTGAAATCCATCGCAAAAGCCCTCTTCTCCACGCCGAATTCTTCTGCCAGCTCCGTGCGGATTTTCTCCTCCAGAAGCCCGGGATCCCCTGCCTTATCCGTTCCCAGCACCGATATCACGATCCCTTCCGCCCGGGCCTGGGCATCCTTTCCCAGGGCAATGTCCCTGGTGATCTGCACATAACCTCCCCAGCGGCAGTTGCTGCTGAAGCAATACGCTGTCAGACGGGTGGAAAAAGGAGCCTGTCCCCCGGTTGCAAACACCACCGTGCTTCCCAGGGTGAACAGCAGGGCCAGCGCCAGCACAAAGGCCGTGGCTTTCCTGTAATGCAGAATGCCCTTCACCCGCTTCTCCACTTCCGTCCTGGAAAAGGCGCTGTAAAGCAGTGTGGTACGGCTCCCTGTGACGGCCATGGCAAGCAGACTGAAGGCATAGCTTTTCCGCTCTTCCTCCCCGTAATTTGCCAGTACCGCACTGTCGCAGGCCGCCTCCAGGTCTGAGGCAAGGCATTTGGACAAAATCCACACCAGCGGATTGTACCAGTGCAGCGCCAGCGCCGCCACCATGACACATTTCAGCCAGTTGTCCCCGCGTCTGACATGCATGGTCTCATGGGCCAGCACATGGCGCAGGAGCAGGGTATTTTGAAAATCCATCCGGGTGGGAAGATAAATCCTGGGATTCCTCAGGCCGCACACCAGGGGAGATGCAATCTGGTCGCTGGTGAACACCAGCACATGTCCCATATCCATCTCCCGCAGCAGTGTGTTTACAGTCTCATTGTGTTCCATGAGAAAACTGCCCTTCAGCCTCCTGGCATAGCTGTATTTCTGCCAGCCCAGGAACCCCGTCACCCCCGCAAGACCGGCCAGATACAGAAACTGCAGCAGATTCTTCCCATACAAAAAAGAAACGTTCCACAAGTCCTCTCCCCTGTCATATCCCTGTTCACTCACCGCCACGGTCTCAGACCTTTCTCCTGCCATGTCTGCCCGGTCCTCAGCCATGCCTGTCTCTCCCGCTGTCCCTTCCAGGACGCGGGCATCCTGCCACTGGTCCTGGGCGGCAAAGCTGTCCTCATGGACAACCGCCTCCTGCCAGGCAGACGTTTCCGTCAGGAACGAAAGGGCAGGCACGGGCAGACTCATGGGACTGCTCAGGGAAAACGGCACCAGCAGACGCAGAAGCACTACACCCCAGAGTACGGGAAACACAAATCCGGGCAGCTTCTTTTTCAGCGCCGCCCGAAGCAGCAGCACCAGCACAATCATGATGCTTCCATACAAAGCCATATATACAAATGGCATATTCATCCGAAAATGCAGCATTTATTTCGCCTCCTCTATCATGCGGGCCAGCCGGAGGGCATCTTCCTCCGATATTCCCTGATTTTTTAAAAATGATGAAAAAAACAGCTCACTGGAGCCGCCGAACATTTTGTCGATAAGCTGCTCCGTCTCACTCTGGGCCACCTCGTCCCTGGTGACCAGGGGCGTACACAAAAAACCCGGCTCAGACCGTTCTATGGCACCTTTTTCCATGCATTTTTTGATCACGGTGTATGTGGTGTTCTTGTTCCAGCCGATGCGCCCCAGCAGCACATCCACAATATCCTTTGCGGGTCTGGGTCCCTGCTCCCACAGAACTTCCATAACCTTCAGTTCCGAGTCAAAAAGCTTTACATTCATGGGATCTCCTTTCTGTCTGCATCCATATGGACTATTACAATAGTCTGACGTCATATACAGACTATCACAATAGTCCCGCGCTGTCAACACCAATTTCATTCCTGCCGGAACAAGGCATCTTCCGGCTCCCTTCCCATGCCTCTCCGGGCAGTCCGTACCCCCGAAAATGATACCGGCCCCATACATCCCCTGTCAGAATCCGGGCATCTCATAAAAGTACTGTACACCAGCCTCAGTCCTGCAGGATTTCACGGTGACTTTATAAAGCAGCTCCACAATACCCTCCTGCAGGATTTCTTCCGGGGCCGCGCAGCGGAGAATCCTACCCTCCTGCATGGCCGCTATCCGGTCTGAAATCTGCAGGGCAAGCAGAATGTCGTGCAAAACCAGGACAATGGTTATTCCTTCCCCTGCCAGTTCCTTCATCATCTGCGCAAATTTCATCTGCTGCCCGATATCCAGATATGTGGTGGGTTCATCCATGACTATCATCTGTGCCTGCTGTGCCAGGGCCATGGCAATATACACCTTCTGCCGCATTCCCCCGGACAGTTCGGACATTTGCTTTTGCGCCAGGTTTCCGATTCCCATGCGCTCCATGGCTTCCCCTGCCAGACGGAAATCCGTCTCCCTATATTTTCTGGGATAACGCAGATAGGGAAATCGTCCGTGAAGAACCATACGTCCTGCCGTGATGTCGGGAACGTTTTTTCCCTGGGGCAGATAGGCCGCTTTCCTGGCGATTTCCGCCCGCCCCATTTGGCTTACGGAAATACCTTCCATGCGGATCTCCCCTCCCCACAGAGGCATGAATCCCAAAAGCGCCCGCAGCAGGGTACTTTTTCCGCTGCCGTTGGCGCCGATCAATGTGATAATCTCTCCTTTATGAATCTCCAGGTCCACTCCGTGCAGGATCTCCTGCTTCCCATAGCCGGCAGACACTTTTTCCATTTTGATCATATTGTTTCTCCAAACATTCCCTCATCCCGCGGCTGCCCCCCGGATTTTTGAAAACCTTCCGGGCCCATCCGGCCGTAAAACCTTCCGGCCGCACAAGCCGTCCCGCAAAAATACCGGAAAACAGCCCAATCCAAAAAAACGGGCCCTGCAGCCCTTCACTGCCCGCCATGTCCTCCTCTGTGGCGCACCAGCAGTACCAGAAACACGGGCCCTCCCACCACCGACATCAGAATGCCCACCGGCAGTTCATAGGGCAGAAATAAAAGCCGGGACACCAGGTCGCAGAATGTCACGAAGGCCGCCCCGGACAAGGCGCACACCGGCAGCAGTCTGCCGCTTTCATTTCCAGTGAACCTGCGGACAAAATGCGGCACAATCAGTCCCACAAATCCCAGCAGTCCGGAAAAGCTTACCGCCGCCCCCGCCAGCAGGGCCGCCAGAACCAGAAAAATCATCCGGTAACGTCCCACGGCCAGACCCACTCCCCGGGCCGTTTCATCCCCCAGCGTGACCACATCCAGTTCATTGCACAGGGTAAACAATCCCCATAAGGCAAGGGAAATCAGCACTGCCGCAGGAACCAGGCGGGTAAAGGAAACCGCGGAAAATCCCCCCACCCTGAAATCAATGCTCAGCATGGCCAGATCCGTGTCCAGCACCGTCACCGACTCACAGACGGCATTCAGTATACTGTTCAGCGCCACACCGCTTAAAATGACAGTTGTCCTGGAAGCATTCATCCGATAGGAAAACAGAAAGATCAGAAATACACTGATAAGACTTCCGGCAAAGGCAGACAGGGAAACGGCATAGCCGGACAAAATGCCTCCCGCACAGCAGAGGGTGACGCCCAGGCCCGCCCCCGCGTTGACGCCGATAATGCCCGGAGACGCCAGTCTGTTGGCCAGCACATTCTGCAGCACGGCCCCGGACACTGCCAGCGCGGCCCCGGAAAAAAGGGAGGCCAGGGTCCGGGGCAGCCTGGCATAGAGCAGGATGCTCCTGTTCACATTTCCCTCATTCCCCCGGAGAATGCCCAAAAGCTGCATGGGCGTAAAGTGCACATTGCCCAGGCAAAGACTGAGGACAGTCACCAGCAGGACCGCCAGAATCCCGCCTCCCAAAAGCAGGCCCCGGCTTTTTACTTTATTCCGCATACAAAATCTCCTCCAGCTTTTCATAGGCCTCTGCCCAGCGGGCATTCGGTTTCAGATTATAGAGATGTTTGTCCAGAATATGCACCTGGCCGTTCTTTACCGCGTCCAGTTCTCCCCACAGGGGATTTTCCCGGAACATGGCGTCCACATTCTGCCTTGTGCCCTCTATGTCGTCCCCGGACTGGACGATCAGGATGATATCGGGATTCTGCAGCAGAATGCTTTCCACACTTAAATTTTCCAGAAGGCTGTCTTCCGTGTCCGCAATATTCACACAGCCGAAACGCTCCAGCATCTCCCCCAGCACATTGTCCTTGTTGCCCTTGGCCCGGATGCTGGTGGCAGAAGCCCGCATGTACAGGACGCTGCCCGGCGTATCGTCCTTCCTTCTGTCCAGTATTTCATCTATTTGCTCCTGTATTAACGTTCCGTACTGTGTATACCGCTCCTCCCGGCCCGTGATTCCGGTGCAGATCTTCAGCACCCGCAGATAATCCTCAAAATCGGAAACGTCAAAGTACGCCGTGGGAATCCCAGCTCCCTCCAGGGACTGCTGCCACTCCAGGTGCTGGCTTGTATTGGTGCTGGCGATGACAAAATCCGGATCCGCGGAGAGCAGCAGCTCCAGACTGAGTCTCTTGGTCTCCCCCAGATTTACCGTATCCTCTGCCAGCGGCAGGTCAAAATCATCAAAAGCATCCTCCGGGGCGGCGCAAACCTGTCCGCCCGCCAGAATCCACATATCCGCATAGCTGCCCAGGAGCACCGCTACCCTCTCCGTGGAGAAAACCGTGACTTCCCGGGAGAGATCATCGGTAAAAGTGTATGCCTCCTCCCCGGTGCGGGAAGTCTCCTTCCCGCAGCCCGGGACAGCGCAGGCCAAAATCAGCGCCGCACAAATCACCCTGCCGTAATTCCATATACTTCTTCTTTTCTCTGCCCTCATCACAACTCACAGTCCTTTCCGCAGCTTTTTGTCAGCAGGTAGCGCCGCCCTTCACTGTTTTCTCCAGCACCGCGGACTTATCGATGGCTGCATGAAGCAGTTTATCCTGCACATAGTCAAATCCCAGACGGCTTACCGTATCCGCAAAGCGCTCTCCCGTGATACCCTCGTCCCGGAAGAACAGAATGGCCCTTTCCACCGTATCCAGCACTTCTTCCTCGCTGGTGAAAAGTTTGTCCAGGGCGCGTCCGTTGGCAATTTTCTTGCCCCATCTGCCGCCGATATAAATTCTGTACCCGTCGGTATATTCCTCCGTGACGCCGAAAGGACATTTTCCCCTGCAGCGCCCGCAGCCGTTGCAGGCATCCCCATCCACTTTCAGCATGCCCTCTTCCACTTTTGCCACCTTCACCGGGCAGGAGGTTTCCACCTGGCATTTTCCGCAGCCCCTGCACTTGGAATAGTCAAACAGCGGCACTCTCTGGCCGATAATGCCCAGATCATTCAGATCCGGCTTCACACAGTTGTTGGGACAGCCCCCCACGGCAATCTTAAATTTATGGGGCAGCGTCACATGATGGTATCCCTCGTAAAAACGCTGGTGAATCTTCTCGCTTAAGTCAAAGGTGTCCATCAGCCCGTACTGGCAGGTGGTACCCTTGCAGGAAACCACAGGGCGCACCAGAGATCCTGTACCACCAGTCTCCAGATGATGCCCGGCCAGGAAGGCAATCAGGGGATCAATATTTTCATAGCGAACCCCCTGGATTTCCATGGTGAGACGGGTGGTCATGGTGATCTCGCCGCTTCCGAAACGTTCTGCCGCCTCCGCAATGCAGCGGTGCTCTTCCGTGGTGATCTTGCCGTTTCTGGTAATCACGCGGACATTGAACACATCCCCGTAGCGTTTATCCTGCAGACAGCCCAGCCCTTTCACCCGCCTGATCTCCTCCGGAGGCAGTTTTCCACCTGCGGGAAGCGTCTTTTTGATCACATTGAACGTAGCGCCGCCCTCTAATACACGGGTATTCGTAAATCCCAGGGCGCGGAGTTTGTTCTGGGTGAGGTACCCTCTCTTTCCCTTGGCGCAGACAAGCAGCAGTTTTTCATCCCGGGCATGTTTCTCCGCAAAGCCCTGGGGCTTTGTCAGGTCAATCCACTCTGCCCCGGGCAGCGCAGGCGCGGGATGTGCATCCACCACTCTGTAGTCCGCCCCGGCCCCGGCCAGATATTCCGCGGGGGTAAAGGATTCCAGCCTGCCGCTCATCTTGTTCACCAGAATGCCGCAGGCTGCCGCAAAGGGATGAATGGCCGTGGAAAAAGGCGGCGCGTAGGCAAAGTCCATGGTGATAAAGTCTTCCGCCCTGCATCCCATGGAAATTCCCACAACCGCAATATCTGCCATTTTGTCCACCGCTCCGCTTCCGATGACCTGCATACCCAGCAGTCTGTGGCTGTCCCCATCGGCGATGAGTCTGGTGGCAAAAAAACCTGCGTCCGGATAATAATGGGCCTTGTCATCCGTGATGCAGAGAACGGAAACCACGGAAAATCCAGCCGCCTTTGCCTGTTCCTCCGTCAGTCCCGTCCTGGCGCCGTTCAGGTCGCCGGCCAGTTTCACCACGCCTGTGCCCAGGCAGCCCTGGTAGGAAGTCTCCTCCCCGCTCAAATTCAGGGCCAGGGCCCTGCCCGCGATATTGGCAGTGGAACCCATGGCAGACCACTGTCTCTTTCCGGTGATGCGGTTCTTTACCAGACAGCAGTCTCCCGCAGCATAGATATCCGGCAGATTCGTCCTCTGGTATTCATCCGTGATAATGCAGCCCCGCTCCATGGCCAGGCCTGTGTTTTCCAGAAACTTCGTGGCAGGCCGGATGCCGGCTGCCAGAATCACCATGTCCGCCGGAAGGACCCCTGCGCCGGTCTGCACATTCTGCACCGCATCCTGCCCGCCAATGGCGGAAAGTCCCGTGCCCGTAAGAATGCGCATTCCCTTTGCCTGGAGCCTGCGCCGCACAAAATCAGCCATGTCCGCGTCAAAAATATTGGGCATCAGCTGGGGCGCCATATCCACCACGGTCACGGAAATGCCCCTTGCCATAAGGTTTTCGGCCACTTCCAGGCCAATGAACCCGCCGCCTACCACCACGGCCCGCTTACAGTTTTTCTCCCCGGCATATTTTCTGGCGCTTATGGCATCCTGGGGACTGCGCACCGTGAAGACGCCGGGAAGGGACGTGCCTTCCACCGGAGGCACCAGGCTCTCTGCCCCCACCGCGATCACAAGCTTGTCGTAGCTCACCGTCTCCACTGCGTCTCTTTGTACCTGAATGGTTTTTGCCGCCGGATCCCCCGCCACAACTTCGCTTTCCGTATGTACCACGGTTCCCGTCAGTCCCATAAACTTCTGCGGGGTGTTGACAATCAGCTCCCCTTCCGTCTCAATGGCGCCCCCGATATAATAGGGAAGGCCGCATCCCGCATAGGAAATATCTTTTCCTTTGGTGTAAATGACGATCTCATCCCCCGGATTTTCACGCTTCAGCTTGGCGGCTACCTTCGTGCCCGCCGCCACACCGCCGATAATGACTATTTTCATGCTTTGTTTCCTCCATCCTAGTTCCGTCTCTTCGCTTCAGCACCCCGCTCCAAGACTGTTTCCATTGCTTTATTTCATCCTGGTTCTGTCTGCATTACATCTTCTCGGGAGCGGAAAATCCCAGAAGGTCAATGCAGGTCTCCAGCACATCCCTGGTAAGCATAAGCAGTGCGATAAGGCTTTGGCGCTTTTCCTGGTTTTCCTCTGCCAGAATCTTCGTCTCATGGTAGAAGTGGTTGAATGCATTGGCCAGGTCGTAAATATAGGCGCAAACCCTGTGGGGCGCCTTCTCCTGCGCCGCGCTCTCTATCATGGCGCCGAACTGCACCAGGGCCATTTCCAGCTCTTTTTCCGAAAGGTTGCCTGCCTCCAGGAATGCCTGTTCCTCCAGCTTTCCTCCCTGCTCCTGATATTTGTTCAGAATGGACTTGATTCTCACAATGGTGTAGAGAATATAAGGTCCCGTATCTCCCTCAAAAGAGGTGAACCGGTCAATGTCGAACACATAATCCTTGGCAATCTGGTTGGAAAGATCCCCGTATTTCAGCGCGGAGAGCGCCACCACTTCCGCCACCTTCGCGGCCTCTTCCTCCGGCATCTGGCGTCCCTCCCGGATTTTGCGGTACATCTCCTTTTTGGTCTCCTGCACCAGGCCCTCCAGCCGCATCACGCCGCCGTCCCTGGTCTTAAACGGTTTGCCGTCACTGCCGTTCATGGTGCCGTGGCCCAGAAACTTCAGTTCCGTCTCCGGCTTCACCAGCCTGGTTTTGCGGGCACAGCGGAATATCTGTTCAAAATACAATTCCTGACGTTTATCCGTTATATAAATAATCTCGTCCGGATCGTACAGCCGCATCCGTTCCATGATAGTGGCAAGATCCGTGGTATTGTAGAGGGCCGCGCCATCGGATTTTAAAATCATGCAGGGCGGAACTTCCTTGGTGTCCGTGTCCTCCTTCACATCCACCACCAGCGCGCCGTCGCTGATATAGGCATAGCCATTGTCCTTCATGCCGGCCACCATCTCCGGGATCAGGTCATTGACATCGCTTTCTCCCTTCCACAAGTCAAACTCCACATTCAGGCTGTCATAATTTTTCTTCAGATCCACCTTCGACACATCCACAATATGCTTCCAGAGGGCACGGTACCCCCGCACACCGCGCTGGAACTTCAGCGTGGCCTCCAGTGCCCTGGCCTTATATTCCGGTTCTTCCTTGGACCTGGCGCTGGCAAAGGGATAAATCTCCGCAAACTCTTCCTCCGTAAAAGGCAGCTCCCGGGGATATTCCCCCTGGTAATTTTCATCAAAATAGACCAGATCCGGTTTCCGCTCCTGCAGTTCCGTGATCACAAGTCCTATGGGTGTTCCCCAGTCCCCCAGATGCACATCGCCTATGCACTCATCTCCCGCATAACGGCAGATTCTCTTGATGCTCTCTCCGATGATGGCCGGACGCAGATGTCCCACATGGAGCGGTTTCGCCACATTTGCCCCGCCGTAGTCAATCATAATTTTCTTCGGTTTATCGGGCGCTTCCAGCCCGAACTTCGCCTCTTCCCGCATCTTTTTTACCTGTTCCAGGAGAAAGGCTCCGGAGATTTTCAGGTTCAGGAAACCGGGAGCCACCGCGGCGGCCTCCTGAAATACCCCGCTCTCCGACAGGCGCGCCGCCACATCCCCTGCGATCATCATGGGCGCTTTCCTATATTTCTTCGCCCCTGCCATGGCGCCGTTGCACTGATATTCACACAGATCGGGGCGGTTGGACAGCGTAACCCTCCCCAGGGAGGCATCATACCCCGCCGCCTCAAAGGCTTTTCCCATTTCCTCAGACAATAAATCCAGTATCTTTTTCATTCTGTCCCTTCATTCCTCTCGTTATCGTTATTTTGTCTTATATTGATTTACTATACCCTAATTTCCCGGATTCTGCAATATTTTCTTTCCCGGATTCCCGCGGCTTACAAGGGGCTGTCTGAACCGTTACCGCCTTTTCCCCGGCATACCGCCAGTGCGTGTCTGATAATTGCTTTCTGGCAGCGGCTCTTTGCAAACACCCTCTGGTCATCTTCCCTCCGTCCGGGTATAATAAGGACACAAAGATCTGTGAACAACACGTTTTATTTGAGCCGCCGGGGCGGCATGGGGGTTTTATATGAAATATGATTGTCTGATTATCGATGATGAAAAAATGCTCACGGACAGTACGGCCGAGTATTTTAACCTGTTCGGGGTCAAAACGGCAGTGGCCTACGACGCTTCCCAGTGCATGGAATTTTTCCGGGAAAACACGGCCTGCCTTCTGCTTCTGGACATCAATCTGGGGGACAGCAGCGGTTTTGCCCTATGCAAACAACTGCGGGAACAGACCGATATTCCCATTCTCTTTATCTCTGCCCGCACCAGTGATGATGACAAGATCATAGCGCTGAATATCGGCGGGGATGATTATATCCAGAAGCCATGCTCCCTGAGCGTTCTTCTGGCAAAAGTAAAGGTCGTGCTGAAGCGTTACGGTCAGGACGACAGTGCTCCCCTGTATTCCGATGCCAGGCTCACGGTGGACTTTGACGCAAGGCTGGTGACCGTGGATGAAAAACCCGTCAGACTTACCGCCCTGGAATTCCGGCTGCTGTGTTATCTGATCCGGAACCGGAACCGTGTGGTTCCAAAGCAGGAACTTTTTGAACAGGTCTGGGAAGACCGTTTCACCGGCGACGGCACCCTGAACGTACACATCCGCAAAATCCGGGAAGCCATCGAACCACAGCCCGGCAATCCCCGCTACATTATCACTGTCTGGGGAGATGGATATCAGTTCGTGACACCCTGACCGGATATTTTTTGGAAATGAGGCACAGTTTAAATGAAATTACGTCTTTTTACATTTATAATATTGTTTGTTCTTGCTGCGGAATTTGCCGTTCTTGTCTATTTCGCCGCCGGGGATACGGACTATCCCCAGGATACGGTTATGGTCAACGAAGTGCTGCACACGGTGCAGGCCCAATGGGACAATCTGGAAAATCACCAGAACCGGACCGGCCTGGACTATGTGGTGCTGGATGAACACCGGAATATACTGTTCCGGACAAGGGAGGGACTGAGCGAAAGCATTCATGCCGCCATTGCCCACCGGGACACCCTGCTGGAGATCCGCAAAGACCAGGCGTCGGGCCTGCTGATTATTTACAATGACAGTTCCCGGGCCTTCCGGTCCCGGAGGCAGACGGCCCTTGTGGTCCTGCTTGCCTCCATGGCAGTCCAGTGCGCTGCCCTTGCGGCGTATGCCGCTTACCTGAACCATGCCGTCATCCGGCCTTTTCACCGGCTGAAAAGCTTTGCCCAGCGCATTGCAGGCGGAAATCTGGACATTCCCCTTACCATGGACAGACAGAACCTTTTCGGTCCCTTTACGGAAGCCTTTGACCTGATGCGGACGGAGCTGAAACATGCCAGACAGGCAGAGGCGGAAGCCAACGCGGGAAAAAAGGAACTGGTGGCCAGGCTGTCCCATGATATCAAGACGCCCGTGGCCAGCATCAAGGCTGCGTCGGAAGTGGGGTTTCATCTCACCGACAACGAAAAAATCAAAAACAATTACACCCAGATCATCCGCAAGGCCGACCAGATCAATACCCTGGTCACAAATCTTTTTACGGCTACCCTGGAAGAACTCAGCCAGCTTACCGTGACCCCCGCGGACATGTCTTCCCGGGAACTGGCCGCCATCCTGGAGGATTCGGATTATCTGGGCCGGGCAGTAATTCCCCCCGTGCCGGACTGCCTGATCCGCGCGGACCGTCTCCGTCTGCAGCAGGTATTTGACAATCTTTTCTCCAATTCCTACAAATACGCAGATACGGAAATCAAACTGGAGATACGCAGGGAAGGCCCTTTCCTTGCCGTCACCGTGGAAGATTCGGGGGGCGGCGTTCCCCCGGCGGAACTGCCCCTGCTGAAGGAAAAATTCAAACGTGGCAGCAACAGCCGCAACACCGAAGGCGCAGGCCTGGGTCTTTTCATCTCCGATTACTTTATGGGCCGGATGCAGGGAGAACTGCTCATCTCCAACGGTTCCGCAGGACTGCAGGTCACCGTGCGCCTGCTGCTGTCAGGCACAGAAGACCGGTAACTCCTGTTATCCGGGCGCCTGTTCCCATTTAAGGAATATTTAAGGATTGCGTAAAGACACTTAAGGATTCGGACATTAGTATAAAAGATATCACAGTAACCCCCCATGCAGCACTGCCCCAACTTGCTTGAAAGGCCGGGGGTTTACTGTGAAGATGCGCACTAACCCGCCTGGAACGCGGGTTGGCGCACCGCTCTCTTGCCGAATAAGCAAGAATGCTTATTCGGACTGCGCGTTTTCCTCAGGCAAGATTCCATACTTTCACCTGTAAACCCCCATGTAGCAGGCTGCCCCAACTTGCTTGAAAGGCCGGGGGTTTACTGTGAAGATGCGCAC
>CAJTLR010000063.1 GCA_910577185.1 uncultured Acetatifactor sp. | reverse complement strand
TTCTGCCATTTCCCACGGATCCCTTTTTTCCGGATCCCGGCAGGATATCCGCTGTTTTCCGGTTCCGCCATTTCCTGCGGGCTCCCTTTTTTTCCGGATCCCGGCGGGGTATCCGCTGTTTTTTGCAGGCCCGTGCACAGGCCAAGCAGCGGCGAGTAGGGATAAAATCTCCCCTACTCGATTTCCATCCCGTATTGTCCCAGAAAATCCTCCTCGGAGAGAACCGGGATCCCCAGTTCCCGCGCCTTTTTATTTTTGGAAGAGGTGGATGCCACGTCATTGTTGATCAGGCAGGTGGTTTTTCCCGTGACACTTCCCGTCACCTTCCCGCCTCTCTGTTCAATGGCCTCCTTCAGGTCGCTGCGGCTGGCATATTTGTTCAGGGAACCCGTTATGACAAAGCTCAGTCCCGCCAGATTCTGGCTCTGCGCATCTATCCGGGGAATCTCGATCCGCAGTTCCTCCATCAGATTCTCTATCTTTCGCAGATTGTCCCCATCCCTCATATAATTCACAAACGCAGTGGCGATAACTTCCCCCACCCCCTCTATGGCGCTCAGGGTCTCCACATCTGCCTCCTGCATCCGTTTCAGGTCATGGTCAAAATAGCGGCACAGCATTTTTGCATTGGCCACACCGATATTCGCAATCCCCAGCCCATATACCACCCTGGGCAAAATGGTATTCCTGGCCCGGTCTATACTTTCCATAAGATTGCGGTAAGATTTTTCTCCGAACCCTTCCATTTCCACAATTTTATCCTGATATCTGTCCAGATGAAATAAATCCGCAAACTCATGGATAAAACCGGAATCGATAAATTTCTCCAGGGTGGCTTCCGACAGTCCGTCAATGTTCATGGCGTCCCGGCTCACAAACAGAGTGAATGCCTTTACCTGCTTGGCAGCGCATTTCTCATTGGTACAGTAAAGCGATTTTACGTCATTTACCTGACGCACTTCCGTCTTTCTGCCGCATACCGGGCAGCATGCGGGGATTTCCACCAGATGCGCGTCTCCTTCCTCCCCTGCAGGGCTTTTTCCCATTGCCTCCGCTTCCTTTGCCGTCAGATTCTCCGCGATCTGGGGGATGATCATATTGGCCTTATACACGGTGATCCGGTCCCCAATGCCCAGCTGCAGCGACCGCAGGATACTGATATTGTGAACGGAGGCCCGGCTCACCGTGGTGCCCTCCAGTTCCACCGGCTCGAAAATGGCCACCGGATTGATCAGCCCGGTCCGGCTGGCGCTCCACTCGATTTCCTTCAGGGTTGTCTCCCGCAGCTCATCCGCCCACTTGAAAGCGATGGAATGTCTGGGAAATTTCGCAGTCCGCCCCAGGGACTGTCCGTACGCGATATCATCATAGGTCAGCACCAGTCCATCGGAGGGAATATCGTTTGTTTCCACCTTTTTTTCAAAAAAGTCAATTCTGTCCAGAATATCCCCCCCGCTGACCGGATAGTGCTCCACTGTCTCAAAGCCCTGCTCCATCAGGAAACGGAACTGTTCATCTATGGAATTGCGGAAATATTCCGTCCGCACGCCTTCCTCCTCCCCGGCGCTGACCAGTGTAAAAGCATAAAACCTGACCCTTCTTCCGGCAGTGATTTCACTGTTCAGCTGGCGGACGGAACCGCTGCAGAGATTTCTGGGGTTTTTGTATTTTGCCGCCTCCTCCGCTATGCCCTTATTGATCTCCTCAAAGTCGGAATAGCTGATCACCGCCTCCCCCCGCAGCACCAGCTCTCCCCGGAAAGGAATCCCCAGGGGCAGATTGACAAAAGTTCTGGCATTGTTGGTAATGACCTCCCCGATCTCGCCGTTGCCCCTGGTAACCGCTTTTTCCAGCTTTCCGTTCCGGTATGTCAGAACAATGGTCAGGCCGTCCAGCTTCCAGCTCAAAACGCCCTTCTGCTCCTGCAGCCAGTCCCGGAGGTCTTCCCGGCTCTTGGTCTTGTCCAGGGACAGCATGGGTGTCTCATGCCTCTCTTTCGGCAGTTCCTCCACGGCCTCATAGCCCACATTCACCGTCGGACTGTTGGCCAGCACAATGCCTGTTTCCTTCTCCAGCTCCTGCAGTTCATCATACAGGCTGTCATATTCCCGGTTGCTCATGATTTCCTTGTCCTCGGCATAATACGCCCTGGAGGCCTGATTCAAAATGCCCACCAGATATTTGATCCGTTCCACTCTCTCAGACTGCATCTTTCCCAAAACTCCTTCTCCCGTTCCGCAGGATTCCTTCCTTAATTTATAGTCTCTTCAATTTATAATCTCTTCAGATCATCATTCCCGTCCGGCATTTACAATCATCCCCGGAATGCCCAGGCGACTTTGTCCTATCATGCCGCACCGGACATCTTTGCACGGACACTGCCCGGATATTTTTTGCCGGCTCTCCTCAGTTTGGTGCCAAAAGCCCGCAGTCCCGGTAAAGGCGGTCTATATCCTCCTGTCCCAGTTCCCGGTATTCTCCCGGCTTCAGGTCTCCCAGTCCCACATGCATGACTCTGACCCGCTTCAGACTTTTCACCCGGCAGCCGAAAGCCCCGCACATCCTTTTGATCTGCCGGTTCAGTCCCTGGGTCAGCACAATCCGGAACATGTCTTTCCCGGTTCTCTCCACCCTGCACGGCCTTGTGGTCACATCCAGCTCCTCCAGATATACTCCCCGGGACATTTTTGCCAGAAAATCATCCGTAATTTTCTGATCCACCTTCACCAGGTACTCTTTCTCGTGACAGTTCGCCCCCTTCATCATGGCCTGTATCAGATCCCCGTCATTGGAAAGCAGCAGCAGTCCTTCCGAGTCTTTATCCAGCCGGCCCGCGTAGGTGACTCTCACGGGATACTGAATCAGGTCGGACAAAATGGTCTCCGCATGAGGGTCCCTCTCTGTACAAGTTACCCCGAAAGGCTTATAAAATGCAAGCACCACCGTTTTTCCATCGGTCTTTATTCTTTTTCCCGACACGACTATCTCATCCTGTGCGCAGACCTGCATCCCGGAATGGGCCTGCCTGCCGTTCACCAGCACTTCCCCCTGCTCAATCAGTCTGTCCGCATCCCTCCGTGAACACACACCATTGTGGGCAAGAAACTTATTAATTCTCATCTGTTCCATAATTTCCACCATTTCTGCGCTGCTTTTGCGCATAACGAGTTTGTGGCAAGCCATGTATGGCTTTGCAGCGCGCAGACACAAATCCCGCGATTGAAAATTTTAATTTTCAATCTTATCCCTCTTCCCTAATCCTGCCCGGTTAGCAATTCCCATCCGTTTTTTCAGGCTTACCGCTCCCGGCCCTGGCTGACCGGCATTTTTATTCGGACACTTTCTGTTCTGCAGCGTTGCAAGTTTGATACCCCCTTGCCTGCAGCGGGGTCTTTGATTCTGACAGCAGCTCCTCCACAGCGCATATTTTCGGAACACCGTTTCCTTCCCGGAGTCCCTTCTTGGCCGTCTGGTCCGCCAGTTCATTATAATATACATTTGAATGTGCCGCTACCTTGGTAAAACAAATATTTATCTTTTTCCCCCACTGGCGCATGGAACCGGCATATTTCTGTGTCAGTTCCGTCCTGGAACGCCATGCTCCCGTGACCCATTTTTCAATTCCCTCATAATCATACCGTATTTCTATATTCGAAAAACCGCTCACCATGCCCACCCTCACCGCGTACATGGCTCCCAGCATCTCCCCGGTCACATTGCGGTGCTGCAGGGACTGTTCGTTATCCCCGTTGCCGTACCGTGTAAAAATCCGGCCGTCCGGCAGAATAAAAACACAGCCAAAGGCATATTTTTTCAGGGAATGATCATAACTGCCATCCACATAGGCAAGCAGGGTTCCCTCCTCCGGACAGTCTTCCGGAGCCGCCGGTCCCTGTGCCCCTTCTTCCTTCCGGCCTTCGTCCTGTCCGGTCTGCGTTTCTCCCAGATACTCCCGGGCCTCATCCAGGGATGCAAAACCCTTGTACTCCGCCCCCGGATATCCTTCCACAACCGCCCTGCAGGCCTCCCAGGAATGGAAGATGCCTGTGTCTTTCCCCTTTTTTACCGCATAATACTTTTTCGCCGCCATACACATGCTCCTCCCGCCATACCCCGCAGCCGTCTTTGCGTGCATGGCAACCTGATTTTTATACCATTATAACAACTTCCCCGCAAAAATTCCACCTGGAAAATATATCCTGAATAAATCCGCAAAAAATATTCAGAAAAGACTTGCAAAAAATCCAAAATTCCGTATGATGGAATAAGAATGTCTATTCTAAAGAAAGATGAGAGGTAGATATATGGCTATTAAGAAAAAGAAAGCGGTGCTGATGAAAGCCATCTCCGAGTTACAAGCCGCCGATTATTCCCAGGAGCCGGAACTGAACGGTATTTATCAGAGGTTGCTGCAGGGCAGAAAGAATTTTGCTGAAATATTTGAGAAGAACATAAATGCCGTCATGCAGATTAGTTCCCTGGATCTGGCGATGCAGCACCAGACAGAACGAATTGTTGACATTTCCCAGAAAATAAGCAATGCCACCGAAACCATTTTCGGCGGTTCCATGGGAAATACCAACAGCCAGCATGATGAGCTCACCAACACCATTGTCCAGGTGTCCGGTGCCACAGATGAAGTATACCGGAAGATTGAATCCGGTCAGAAGGAACTGACTGACATCAAAGAACTCTCCGAACAGACAATATCCGCTTCCCGGGAAATGCAGAACGACATGGATGAGCTGGTAAACATTATCAATCATATCAGCAATGTCATTGCAGGAATCGGCTCCATCTCCATGCAGACCAATCTGCTGGCGCTGAATGCTTCCGTGGAAGCTGCCAGGGCCGGGGAAGCCGGAAAAGGATTTGCCGTGGTGGCAAATGAGATCCGGGAACTGTCCCAGGAAACCCAGAACCTGACCTCCAATATGGAATCCTTCGTGAAAAACATGAAGACGGCTTCCCGGAAAAGCGTCCAGAGCTCTTCCAACACCATAAATGCCCTTGCCTCCATGACAGACAAGATCAAAAACGTGTGGGAGTTAAATAACGAAAGCCAGGAATATGTCTCCAAGGTCAATGAATCCATGAACTCCATAGCTGCCGTCAGCGAGGAAATCAGCAGCTCCATGACCGAGATGCAGAACCAGCTTCGGGACAGCAGTGATTTTATGCGCAACATAAGCGATGACCTGGCCCAGGCCGCAAAACCGGTGGTGGATATCGAAAAGACGCTTGACCAAAGTATCAAGCAGATGGGCGATATGACCAAAGACGCTTTTTTCCATCTGGAAAAACCGGAATTTGCAAAATACATGACCAATGCCATCTCGTCCCACCAGGCCTGGATAGGCAATCTGCGCAAAATGGTGGATGCACGGTCCATTATCCCCCTGCAGCTGGATTCCTCCAAATGCGGTTTCGGACATTTCTACTATGCCATGACGCCGGATATTCCTTCGATACTCCCCATATGGGAGGGGCTGGGACCCAAGCACCAGAGATTCCACAAGTACGGCGCATCTGTCATCAGCGCCATCAACAACGGGAAATATTCGGATGCGGAACAAATCTACTATCAGGCAGAGAATTACTCCCGGGAACTGATCGCGGACATGAAAAGAATTCTGGAACTGATCGGAGAGTCGTCTACATAAGAAAAATCAAGTAGGAGAACGCCCTTCTCCTCTACTCGCCGCGCGGGGCACATGTTGCGTCAGCAGCAATTTTTCTTATGCGCCGCTGTGCAATCGAGTCGGGAAGGTTCAGCTTCCCGACTCGCCGTGCGGCCCGTACGCCGCTTTTGCGGCATAATTCTTCTGTGCGGGCCTGCACAGAAAAAACAGGCAGGGGAAATCTCCCCTGCCTGTCACATTTATACAACTCCCTGTGCGGTCATGGCTTCCGCCACCTTCAAAAATCCCGCAATGTTGGCACCTGCCACATAGTTGCCCTCGCATCCGAATTTCTTCGCGGCATCATCCAGACTGTGGAAAATATTCACCATGATGTTCTGCAGCTTGGAATCCACTTCCTCAAATGTCCAGCTTAAACGCTCACTGTTCTGGCTCATCTCCAGGGCTGAAGTCGCAACACCGCCTGCATTGGATGCCTTTCCGGGGCAGAACAGCACCTTGTTCGCCTGGAAATATTCCGTGGCCTCCATGGTGGTAGGCATATTGGCGCCTTCCGCCACGGCAAAGCAGCCGTTTGCCACAAGTGTTTTCGCATCCTCAAGGTTCAGCTCATTCTGGGTTGCGCAGGGAAGGGCAATGTCACATTTCACGGTCCATACATTGCTGCCCGGAGCGCATTCATGATACTGGGCGCCGGGTCTGGCCGCCGCATACTCCGTCAGCCTTGCCCTCTTCACTTCCTTCACTTCCTTCAGGAGAGCCACGTCAATTCCTTCCGGATCGTAAATCCAGCCCGTGGAATCAGAGCAGGTCACCGGTTTTGCGCCCAGCTGCCATGCCTTCTGGATGGCATAGATGGCCACATTGCCGGCGCCGGACACTACCACAGTCTTATCTTTCATCTCCCTGCCGTTGCATTTCAGCATTTCCGCAGTCAGATACAGCAGACCATAGCCCGTGGCTTCCGTCCTGGCCAGGGAACCGCCGTAAGTAAGTCCTTTTCCGGTAAGGACGCCCTCGTACAGCCCAGTGAGCCTCTTATACTGTCCGTACATATAGCCGATCTCCCTGGCCCCTGTTCCGATATCACCTGCCGGAACATCTGTATCAGCTCCGATGTACTTATGCAGTTCCGTGATGAAACTCTGGCAGAATGCCATCACTTCCCTGTCAGATTTTCCCTTGGGATCAAAATCGGACCCGCCCTTGCCGCCGCCGATGGGAAGGCCTGTCAGGGAATTTTTGAAAATCTGTTCAAAACCCAGGAACTTGATAATACCCAGGTTCACACTGGGATGCAGACGAAGGCCTCCCTTGTAAGGCCCTATGGCAGAATTGAACTGCACGCGGAATCCGTTGTTCACCTGTACCTGTCCCTTGTCATCCACCCAGGGAACGCGGAAAATAAGCTGTCTCTCCGGCGTTACAATTCTCTCCAGCAGGGCGTCCCTGCGGTACTTCTCCTCATTGGCCTCAATCACCACCCGGAGGGATTCCAGAACCTCCTTCACAGCCTGGTGAAATTCGGGCTGCGCGGGATTCTTTGCAACTACCAGTTCAAATACCTCATCAACATATGACATGATCATGTCCTCCTGTTTTCATATCTGGAACGAATCCCTTCCCAGGGATTTCGTGCCGCAAACGCGCCTCTCTCACGACAAATTTCCCCTGCGCCTGCCGGCGGGCGCCCTGCCGGTATCGCATATCCACAGCGGTGATTTATCAGTCAGGCCGGATTCTGTCCTTTTCCTGCATGATAAAAGGGCATAGAAGTCCCACCCCTATGCCCTGTGACGCCGTTGTCCATGTCCTATTATACTCCAAAATCAGGAAATCCACAACACGCTTTCATTCACTAAACTGTCAAAGTTTTTCGTCATTTTTTGGTGGACTTGCACAAAAACACCCTCTCCCGGTCTACAGATACCCTTTCAGACACTCAATATTTCTCTCCTCAAAGTCGATGAGCTGCTGCGCCAGGGCCACCGGTTTTGCCCCCACATTTTCATTATGTTTCAAAACCTTCTCCAGCTCCAGAATGCCATTGTTGTTTCCGCGGATCATCATCTCCGCAATATGTCCGGTGCTGGTGTTGAGCATGGTATTGTAATGAATCCCCGTTTTCAGAAGGGCATCCGACAAGGCCGTACTCTGGTAAGGCTCCGCCTTTGCCTCCAGCAGCTGGCGGGAGGCCTCGTTGTGAATCTCGGAATACTTCAGGGACTGCCTGGAAATCTGCAGCGCAAAATCATCATCATACACCTTTCCGGACAGTGTATCGATGGTTTTTATGGCATTTTCCGCATTTTTCTGAATTTCCCTGTAAATTAACGCCTCTTGTGATTTCATTCTCATACCCCCAGTCAAAAAATTTCATGATAAACCTGTCAGCCGGCAGACACCGCTTTCCGCCCGACTCTCCTATATGATAAAAGCCCTTTATGGAGAACTTATTTTCTCCATAAAAGGCTTCCCGAATTCTGATGTTTTATTCTGGTCGTACCGCCAAAAAATTTGTTTTTTCAGTCTTATCATCAATAAAAGTGGTTCACATAATATACGGAATGCTTTTTCAGTTCCGAATTCAGGTTCTCAAAACCGCCCATTTCCTCCATCAGGGTATCCCGCGCTGAAAACAAATTGGTCCCCAGCCCCAGACGGTCGCCCTCTATCCGAAATCCCATTGCACTTAAAACGGTAGGAAACATATCCATTGGCGCAAAGTCCCTGTTCCGGGTCCGCAGCATTTCCGCGTCATCCACATCTGCGTTGATAAATGCATTGTAAACCGTTCTGCTCTCCCGTTCCGCTTCCTCCGGTACCAGGCAGGTATCCATTCTCGGGTGATCACCCGAAATCACAATGACGGTATCTTCGTAGAAATCCTGCCCTTTGCACCACTCCACAAAATCCCGGAGAAGAGAATCCGCACAGACAAGAACATTCGCCAGCTGATCCTGATACACATTCCCGCATAAATCACAGACATATCCCCCAACATGGTGTGTATCTACCGTAAGCATTGTAAAATTAAAAGGTGCGTGGTCTGCGGCCAGCCTTGTCAGCTCGTCTTTTGCAATATCATACAGAATACTGTCCTCAAACCCCCACCAGACCTTATAGTCCGGCGCTATGTACCCTTCCTCTATGGCAGTGGAATAATCGAAAATCCTATAATTTCCATGCTGCTGAAAGTAGTCTGCCCTTCCTGCAAAATTTCCATCGGATCCGCACAGAAACTCCTGCGTATAACCGCATTCCTCCAGCAAATCCCCCAAATTGGTAACACCGGGCGCAAAAACACTTCTCTCTCCCATGGTATTGCCCTTTATGGGAAAGGCAAACGGGATACCGGCAGTGGTGCTGAACAATGCTCCCATGGTCCACGTACTTCCGTCAACGGCCCGCCAGCCTCCCAGTCCGGAACCGTCGGAAAAGCTGATATTCTCATTGGCTATGGCAGTGAGCCCGGGAATGTAATCCGTCTCCTGGTATCCGCCTGCTGCCGCCGAAGCGCAGGCTGTCTCCATACTTTCCAGGTAAATGTATATCAGATTCTTTATACTGCCGGAAGAAGTGATCTCCGTCTCCAGGGGATCTGTATAATAATTTTCATATATTTCTGTCCGCTCTGCCCGTTTTTCCAGGTAATCGCTGATTTTCAGAATCTCATCCAGGTAATTGTAAGCCCCGTGCAGCGATAACAGCGCCGCCCCCAGCGCCATACAATAGCAGACCGGACGGACATTGATGTCATGCCATTTTTTCAGCCTTATTTTGATACAGATTCTCAGTCTGCCGAAAATCAGTCTGTCACAAATTACCCCCCCAGCCAGAAGAACCAGGAAAAGAACGGCATCCGGTTTCGCCTCCAGAAGCGCCCCTTTCAAAAATCCCGTGTCAGCCCCCTTCATGGGAGACTTTACCGTAAACAAAATTTCCTGAATGGTAACTCCGAAATTCTCTTTTGTCCAGTCAGTCACCGGCCTTGCGGTAAATGCCACCAGCCCAATTACGGCAAATACCATGTAAAACAAGACAATGGCTGTTTTTTTCAAGACTCCGGCAACTGCATTTCCTTCCCCTTTTTTCACCTGCCGCGCCCCCTGTATTTCCCGGAAAGACTTCATTTCTCTTTCACGGACAATCCGATACGGAATCTCACAATCCGGTACAAAAACGCGATAGCACAGGACGACGCAAGCGCAAGCAAAGTATATTCCGGTTCCCAGTCGGCCATCTCAATCTGAAACAGACGGTATATCACTGCCATGCCCATATGGCTGGCCACAATCACCAGTACGGTCACACAAGCATACTGCATCAAAAGCTCCAGGCTGGGCTTAAATCCGTCTTCCTTTTGTTTCTGCAGCATATATACTGCTATGATTGGCACGAAAAAGAGATTGATGAATCGCAGCATAATCGCTTTTTCCTTTCGTCTCATCTAAATTTACCACAGCCCGGGCAGTCAGTTTCCTTCCTCTCCGGAAGTCTGTCACTGTGTCACATAATCCGATTTCACATATCCTACCTTGCCATCAAACCTCACCTTACACCAGCCGTTCTCGGTGCCCAGAAGCTCAAGGCTGTCTCCTCCCACCATAAGGCCCAGCTGCTCCGCGTCCTCGCTGGCGGCGGCACGTATCTTCACATTCTCCTTGGCAGTCACCGTCCCCACAACCTCCTGGCCGGAAGCGCTTTCCTCCATCTGCAGGAACTCGGATTTGATATATCCGTCACCGCCCTCAAATACGATCTTTGTCCAGCCGTTTACCCGGACTTCCTTCACCTCCACTTTTTCCCCTCCGGGAACCTTGCCCAGCTTGTCGGCCTGCTCGCTGTCGGAGCTTCTCACATTGACAGTGGTAGTGGCGGTGGCGTACTGGGTAACGGCATCCGCAGGAGCCTGGGATTCCTCAGCCGGAGGTTCCGTCCCCTCAGCAGGCGCTTCTTCTCCCTCCGGAGCCTGGCTCTCCCCGCTGCCCTGGGCTTCTCCTTCTTCCGGGGCGCTTTCTTCCGGAGAGCCCTCGGTGGAGGTATTCTGCTCTGCCATCCGGATGCCCACGGTGGCGTTTACCTGCTTCTCAAATTCCGCCATATATTTCAGAAGTTCCTGGTTCCCTTCCATAAGTTCGTTGAACGCCACGGAAACCCGGTTGTTCAGTTCCACCACATCATCCTGGGCGGAAATCTTCACCACATATTCCTTTTCCTCTTCGGTGAAATTCTTTTCATTCTTAATGTAAAGCGCTCCCTGCTCGTTCCGGCACACATAGAAGGTCTGCCAGCCGGGCACTTCTTCCTCATGATTTTCAAAGCAAAGTCCGTAAGCCACATAAACAACCGTGATTCCCTCTGCCAGACCCGGTTTGGTATATATTTCGGACACCGTAATCTTCTCCAGGTACTTTGCCATCTCCTCGTACCGCAGCAGGTCGTTCTCCGAGACCTCATCATAAAGGGCAGCCATGGCTGCGCTGTCCCCGGAGGACATGGCCGTATAGTAGCTGTTCACTATGGTCTGTATGGCTTCATCCTCGTTGGAAGCCAGCGCCACATCCTGGGGTTCGGAGGGTTCCTCCGTGGCCTCCGGTTCCGGACTTACCGATACAGGTGTAATATCCGCCAGCGGATCCGGAGTGTCCTCACTGTCCCCGGAATGACTCATATTCAGGGCAATGGACACTGTGATGGCCACCACCGCAATCAGAATCACCGGAAACAAAAACTTGGAATTTTTAACTATATAATCACGAACAGTTGACAACTTATCTTTTCCCATGGAAACTCCTTTCTCCAAAACAGATTTCTCGCTGGTCCTGCCTTTCACCCCGGCCTCCATGTGGTACCCCCATGGATCCGGATGAAAATGTCACATTCACACATCATCCCGGCTTTTTTCCTTTTTGACGGGAAAGAACTGTCATAAAATTACTTTACCGCCGGAATCCCCTTCGTAAAGTGATTTTTAAACAGTTCCCATCTCATAAAAAGGCATTATTAAAGCCAAAGTGATGTAAATGCATCCGACAGGAATCGAACCTGCATTAAAGGCGTCGGAGGCCTTCGTTCTATCCATTAGACTACGGATGCAATTATTACAAAATTGTTACATCACTTTGACTATAATATCACAAAAGTATTAAATTGTCTACCATAAATTTATGGAATTTTTTAGAAAATAATTTTAACCTTTCCCTCACGTGGATCATAGCGGTAGAGACTGTCCGAAAGAACCTCCTCCGGCGCAACCTGGGTGCCGTTGATCTCCACAATCATTTTCTTGAGTTCCCAGGCGTCTTCCACGCTTCCCTCCCCCAGAAGTATCACTTCGTGGACGGAACTCGGCAGAATGTAAAAACAGCCCAGGCCTCTCTCTGCCAGCTTGTCCAGCACTCCCGGATAGAGCAGGCATGTGGCGCCGAATATTCTCTTTTCGTTGCTCAGCACCTTCAGGGGAAATTCCTGCCCGCTCTCGGGCATTTCCGTTTTCCCTGATTCCATTATTTCATCCAGAACCTCCTCCAGGGTACTGCAGACCCACGGATACAGTCTCTGGGTATTTCTCTTTGCTGCCTCGTACAGCTGCGCCGTACTCGCCTTCCACATTTCCATATGGGAATTATGTACCAAAATCATCCCCTGACCCAGCACGTCTCCCTGATAGGCATAATAAAAACAGATTGCCAGATCCAGAAATGCAATGTGCGGCACATCCCGGAGCAGTTCCTCATTCTTTTTCCAGCTCACCAGACGGTAGCAGATCCGGTCCTGCACTTTGTCATAGCAACGGAAAAACTCCATATCTATACTGTCTTTCGGCGCATCCTCCCCATAGATTGCAAGCAACCTGCGAATCAGGGCCGCAAAGGAAGTTCCCGCCTCATAGGCCTCCAGAAACGCATCCAGGTAAATGGTGGGAGCCACATTCTGTATACCGGACAAAATGACCAGTCCATGGAGCACGACGCCGTTATTCTTCCTCACCTGTTTCAGTTCCACCCGGTACCCCTCACCGAGTTCTTTTCCCACTGCCTTACAGATCTTTTGTGCAAATTCATTGATTCCCATAAGCCTCCTCTTTCCGCGCTGTCCAAAATCATTTTCATGGACGCACGCAACAGCGCCTGCGCACTTGCGACAGAGAAGACACTGGCATCCGGATGCATGGTATGGGAAATGCAGTTTTCAGTTTTATTCCGTCACGGAACCCTTGGATCCCGTATATCGGTCAGACTCTGGAAAGATATTCTCCCGTACGGGTGTCAATCTTGATCTTGTCCCCCTGGTTGACAAACAAGGGTACATATACCTGGGCACCGGTCTCAACGATGGCAGGCTTGGAAGCGCCTGTAGCGGTATCTCCCTTGAAGCCGGGCTCTGTGTCCGTGATATCAAGTTCCACAAACAAAGGAGGCTCCACGGAAAACACGCTGCCATTGTGGGAACAGATCTTGCACATTTCATTTTCCTTCACAAACTTCAGCGCATCGCCCACGGTCTCATTGTTCAGCGCGATCTGCTCATAATTTTCCGTGTCCATAAAGTAATACAAATCACCATCGGCATAAAGATACTGCATATCTTTTCTATCAATACGCGCCTGGGGACATTTCTCCGTAGGGCGGAAGGTCTTCTCCACAACACCGCCGCTCTTCACGTTCTTCAGCTTCGTCCTCACGAAAGCCGCGCCCTTTCCAGGCTTTACATGCTGGAATTCAATAATCTGATATACGTTGTTATCATACTCAATTGTAATACCATTTCTGAAATCACCTGCAGAAATCATATGATATTCCTCCTAATTTTCGATCACAAATATAATTCCAGACTAGTTTAATATAAATAAGTACAAATTTCAACTGTTTTTGAAAAAAATTTGAAAAAAATTTCCCGCACGGCCTAATCCCTGTCCAGGATAAAATCCACGGCCTGCAGATAGCCCTCAAGGCCCTGCCCGTAAATCTGCCTGTCACAGACCGGTGCCGTCACGGATATTTTCCGGAAAGGCTCCCTGTTTGTGATATCCGAAATATGAATCTCCACCTTCGGCACAGTGATGCTGGCCAGGGCATCCCGTATGGCATAACTGTAATGGGTATACGCACCCGGATTGATTACAATTCCCTCCGTCCCGTCAGAATATGCCTCCTGAATCCGGTCGATGATGGCGCCCTCATGATTGCTCTGGAACACGGTAATGTCACTTTCCGTCTCCTGGGCCTTTTTCTGTATCATGTCAAGAAGATACTGGTAATCCCGGGTTCCGTATACGCTTTTCTCCCGGATTCCCAGAAAATTAATGTTTGGTCCGTTGATCACTAAAATTTTCATGTATTCTCCTTATTCCCGGCCTGCAGCTCCCTTCCGGAAGGTTTTCCATTTCACCGGCACTGCGTTATGCCCGGCCTGCCTCCGGCGGGACATTTTCCCGGAACGCCGCCCACTCTGCCAGGGTCTCCGCGATTTCGTCCGCGCTTTTGTCATCCACGTCCAGAATCAGGTCGGCCAAGGATTCATACGCCTCCCTCCTGGCCTCCAGCAGTTCCCTGACGCGCTCCTGCGGATTCCCGCACATAAGCAGCGGCCTGCCTGTATCCCCTTTCAGGCGCCTGCACACAGTCTCCGGACGCACCCGCAGAAACACCACCTGCCCCAGCTGTCTGATCAGTTCCCGGTTCTCCTGCCGGACCGGCGTGCCTCCTCCCAGGGCGATAATCATTTTCTGTTTCCGCTCCAGAAGTTCTCCCAGAACAGCCGTCTCCAGCCTGCGGAAATATTCTTCCCCTTTTTCCGCAAAAATCCCGCTGACCGCGCATCCTTCCCTGCGTTCGATCAGCCGGTCCGTGTCTTCCATGGTTCTGCGGAGCTTATAGGAAAGTTTCAGTCCCAGTGTGGTCTTTCCGCTGCCCATAAACCCTGTCAATACCAGATTATCCCGTTTCATCTCATCTCTCCCGGTTGGTTATAAACAGTAGTTTCCGGCCCCTCATTCCAGATGCATGGCCCGTTTCATCTCCGTGAACGCTTTCTCCGCCAGCGCCTCGTCCACACTGGCCCCCGTCCATAATTCATGGGCAATGATTCCCTGGTAGAGAAGCATTTTCAACCCGTTAAACGCTCTGCCGCCGTTTTCTCTCACCAATGTCATAAATCTGGTCTCCGGAGGATTGAAGATCAGGTCATATCCCGTATGTATTTTCCGGTACAGACCGGGATCTTCTATCACCGCCTCCTCCGTCCTGGGAAACATTCCCACATTGGTGGCCTGAATGGCAAGAAATTTTTCTTCTCCCGGCAGCAGGGACGCATATGCGCCGGCACCCAGGGCTTGTGCCAGCCCCGGGCCAAAAGTCCGGTTCACTTCCTCTGCCACCTTCTGCGCCTTTTCCAGGGTACGGTTCAGAATCACGATTCTGGCCGCCCCGTACCGGGCCGCCAGAATTGCCACGGCCCTGGCCACACCTCCTGCCCCCAGGATCAGCACATTCTCCCCTTCTATCCCCACGCCGTCCCCGCACATGGCGCGGTAGAGCCCGTGCATATCCGTATTATAACCTTTATACCCCTCCGGCTCCCGGACCAGGGTGTTTACCGCCCCGATCTGCGCCGCCAGGGGATCCAGCTCCTTCAAAAAGGGAATCACTTCACTTTTATAGGGCACCGTCACATTCAGTCCCAGAATATTCAGGGCAAACGCCCCCCTGACGGCATCCCCCACTCCTGCCGCCGGCACCCGGAAAGGCACATAAACCAGATTCTCCCCCAGTTCTCCCGCCAGGGTATTGTGTATCGCCGGCGACATTGTGTGCTCCACCGGATTTCCTATCAGTCCGCAGGTACGCGTATAACCATCCATTCTCCTGTCTCCCCGGCCGGGCAGATTTCCCTTCCGGGCCCGGCTTTCCACGCTTTCTTTTACGGTCCGGCCTCAGGACATTTCCCCGCCGCCAAATGACTTCCCTTTTTCTCTCTTTTTATACAAAAACCGTTTTTCGTTCCGGCAAACCTGTCCTGACTACTGTCCGGCTTTTTTCTGTCTGTGATAAAAATAAAGCACAATCCGCTCCAGGCGGCGTTTCAGCACAATCTGAATCTCTTCCTTCGGATGAATGGGCTTCACCAGAAAAGTCAGGATACCCGCCTTTTTTGCACCCCACACATCCGTAAAAAGCTGGTCCCCGATAAAAAGTGTGGTTTCCGGCACGGTTCCCAGTCTCTCCATGGCCTTCCTATAGCCCTTTCCTCCGGGCTTTCCCGCCTTGAAAATGTATTGTGCCCCCACATCATCCGCAAAGGATTTCACCCTGGGTTCCTTATTGTTGGAAAGGAGAAGGGTTCCGAAACCCATCTCCCGCAGGCCTGCAAAAAACTCCCTGGCCGCTTTGTCCGCCGGGGCGCCGTGGGGAACAAGCGTATTGTCAATATCAAATATCAGTCCCCGGAATCCCCTCTCATAAAAACCCCTGTAATCGATTCCATAAGCGCTGTCTGCCTCATGATCCGGGTAAAATCTCTCCAGCATAAACGTCCTCCCCAGCTGTCACATCAAAATCCCGCAATCAGCACTTGATCTCCAGATATCCCAGAAGCTTTGACATATCATATTCTTCCAGCACGCCTAAGTTGGAATCATAATATTTTCCGTCAAAATGAACCAGATAATGGCAGTAACGTCCCATTTTCTCCATGAGGATGCAGCACCTGGGCAGCACCGTGTCACGTCCTTCCGTATAATGAATCACGTCTGAATGATCAATCCCATAGTAATTCAGCGCGGAGATCATGCGTCCCATGGTGGCCTGCCACTCCCTGCAGTCCATGACGCTGATCACTTCCGCTATGGTAATGCCCGCCAGCATGGCCACACAGGCCTGTCCACAGAGGCCGTCCTCCGACTGGATAATCACATTCATGCTGTCAATCTTACGGATGGGATTTTCAAAACTGTATGGGCTGTTCTGGTCCATGCGGATCAGGGACCCCGTAATATGCAGCAGGATCTTGTGAACCACACCCAGTTCCACATTGACGGCCACCCCGTCCGGGATATGGATTTCATAATTTCCTTTTTCTATCGGAAGCAGCTCACATTCTATGACCTGGTTGTCCAGCACCACCTCGGCCTGGATGACGTCACGCTGTTTACAAACCTCCCACACATTGAAGGGAATCTGAATCATGTATCCTTTTTCCTTTTTTTCCACAACCGATTCAAAAAAATATCTCATCTTTTACCTCCATCCCGGGGGTTGCCCGTTTTTCCTCAATGACTTCCGCATCACAGCCATATGACTGAAAGCAAAGGCTATGAGCCGCTTTGTGAACTTTATGACCTCAGGTTATATTGTACCAAATTCCATCCTGTTTGAAAACATATTTACCATAAAAAGAGTTCTTCCGTCAGGAATTACGCCTTACCTGGGAAGGCGATACCCCATAACGCTTTTTGAACAGTTTGCTGAAATGATAGGCATCATCATATCCCACCATGGCCGCCACTTCCTGGATACTGCCCTGATACCCGCCCTCCAGCAGTTCCTTTGCTTTTTCAAGACGGATATTAATCAGACGCCTTATGGGCGCGCTTCCGGTCTCACTCTTGAAAATCCTGGAAATATAAAAGGGACTCAGGTACATATTCTCCGCGATCTGATCCAGTGAAATCTTCTCGTTGTAGTGATCTTCAATATACTCCACGATCTTATCCACAACATATTTCCTATTGGCAGTCTCAAAGTCACATCCCCTGGGTCTCTCCATGGGTTCGCACTGCTCCCGGATGACCAGAAGAAGCATCTGAATCAGGTAAGATTTCAGCATAAAGTAGCGTCCCTGCCTGCGGACCGCATTCTCTGCCTCCATGGAGGAGCAGAGCCGGAACAGCCTCTGGCTCAGTTCCCCCGTGGTGTGCAGCACGCATTCCCCGTTGGGCAGGGGCATATAATTGGCCGGGCATCCCGATATCCGGATATTGGAAAATCCCACGAAAAACTCCGTGGTGGGAACTTCCACCTGGGGGCAGAACAGCGCCTGATGCATGACACCGGAATTAATGATCACCAGGTCTCCCTCCCGGACATCATAAATTCTGTCGTCGATACGGTATTTTCCCTCCCCCGACAAAACATAGGCTATCTCCAGGAAATCATGGCTCCGGTATTCTTTTATCCATTTTTCCTTGTCCCGGGTTCCCTTCCATATAAACAAGAACGTAGGATCCATCTCATCTACGGCTATATCGGCATTGCGTTTTTCTTCCATACGCATCCTCCCAACCGTGTTGCACGGTTTTACGCCCTTTATTTTTGCACTTAAGCTATTTTACCCGTTTTCGTCCGAAAAGTAAAATGAATTTTAAATTTTTTTCACGTTTCCCCGGATAACACCAAATCCAGGATGTGGGCCAGGGGATCGCAGGCATTCATGGCCTCCTCCAGGGTATTGTTCTGGGCGCCAAGTTCCACCAGCAGGCTTCTGGGACACAGATGCATGTTGTAGCGGTATCCTTTCAGATAAATTTTCCTGGTAAGATTCGGATAATATTCCACGGCCTTCAGCTGCATCTGGAAAGAAAAGGCCAGATTGTCCTCCAGATTTTCATTATACAGATAAGCGATATTTCCCGTCTTTTTCGTCCTGGAAAGACCGTTGAAGAACATGAACCTGGCGGTGGGCCTGCCGTCCAGGTCCATAACCAGCCTTGTGGTCTCGGGCATCTCATCCCTATGTAGGTCGATTACAACCTGAATCGACGGATTATTCTTCAGGACTTCCTCCAGATCCGTCAGCGCCGCGGAATAGGAGTCATTCCGTGATTCCGTATCGTATTGTCCGAGATGATGCAGTACCTCATATCCGTATTCCTCCCGGAGAATTTCTGCCAGATGCTCCCCCACGCCCATGATGGTCCCCGCCGGGTCTCCCGGCACGGAGTCGGAAAAAGCCTCCTGGGAATGGGTGTGATAGATAAGAATCTGCGGCCCCTCTCCTTCCCTGGAGATACGCATGTCCTTTTCCAGCAATTTGTCCACATTCAGTTCATCGCTTCCCGCAGTGGTATTTCCGTCCACGGTATAAAAACGCTGTATCAGAGTCTCGTAGTTTTTCAGGGGCTCCAGATCTACCTGGTTCATTTTCGTATGAGGGATAAAAGAAGAGGAATACTGCTGCATTTCCAGGGCCGCTTCGTTTTCCGCCCGGAGCAAATCTCCCAGCGACTCCCCGGCCGCTTCCCCGTCTTCCTCCTTTTCCACACCTTCCGGCAGGTTTTCCTCCTCCGGAAAACCTGCGCCTTCTTCCGCCTCCGCCAGCATAATGGTGCGCAGATTCTGTGCCTCCCCCTCCTCCCGGTCCGTATTTGCTGCCAGATATCCGTACAAAGGAAGCAGTGTATCCATTTGCCCCTGCCAAAACCAGTGGGTATTCTGTTCTCCCTGGGATGCAAACGCAATAACGGGCATAAACTGACTGTAGAGCATGTTTTCCATCCCATCGGCCAGGCCTTTCATCACAGCCGCAGCTATGGAATCCTGTCCTTCCGCGCCTTCCCGGGCGGATGCCCCGCAGCCTTTCAGGATAATCTGCAGCCCCAGAAGCAAAATCACCGCAAAAAACAGTCTTTTTACAATTTTTTCTGCAAAAGCTTTCCCCTTTACAGCAGATGCACTTCCTTTCCCATCATGAAATATCCTATTTAATATATGCCTGCCGGAACCATTCCATGATTGGATATGCCGCCCTTCCCCTTTGGGATCAAAACAGGCTTTCTTATTATCAAGTAGGGGAACGCTTTTCTACTCTACTCGCCGCGCGGCCCGCAGGCTGCTTTTGCGGCATAACGCCTCTGTGCGGGCCTACGCATAAATATAAAAGCTTTCTTTTATATAAAAGCTTCCCCGATGGCAATATTGATTCCCTCGGACACCGTGAAACTGATTCTCTTTATGACGGCATCAATGTCTTTTCCCGTCATGTACATATTGCTCAGTTCCGCAAAATTCAGCTTCTGTTTTTCCTTATACCTGACACAGTCCAGGTCTTTTTCCTCCTCCAGAAGCTTTTCCAGGGCATCCCCCACTATGGTTGCCGCATCCACCACCGTGGGGATGCCTATGGCGATCACAGGCACACCCAGACTCTCTTTGGTCAGGGCATTTCTGTGATTGCCCACCCCGGAGCCGGGCTGAATGCCCGTATTGGTGATCTGTACCGTACGGTTCAGGCGCCTTGTGCTCCGGGCCGCCAGGGCGTCTATGACAATCAGGGCATCCGGGCCGGTCTGTTCCACAACACCTTTGACAATCTCCGCGGTCTCCATGCCGGTTTTGGCCATGACGCCCGGTTCCAGGGCACTGATCTGGTTCATTTTTTCACAGTTATATGCCGCCTTGCCATATTCTTTCATAATATGCCTGGTGATAAACAGATTATCCACCACCTGGGGCCCCAGGGCGTCTGCCGTCACTTCCCGGTTCCCCAGGCCCACCACCAGAATGGACTGTTCCTTCCAGGCCTCCGGCAGCAGTTCCCGGATTTCTTCTGCCAGCACCCCGGATATCTCCCTGTGATAGTCCTCATCCGGCTCTATCATGGCAGGCGCTTCCATGGTCACATAGATTCCCACCGGCTTACCCATGGCTTTGGCTGCGTTCTGGGTATCAATATACACTTTTGTGACGCGGATATCTTCTTCCTCATGATAACATTCCTCCACCCTGACTCCCCTCAGTTCACTCTCTGCCTCGCTGATGCTCTCATGTGCCTCCAGTGCCAGGTCCGTCCTCATCTGAAAGTTTACACTCTCCATTTTTTCGCTCGCTCCCTCATGACTTTTTTTCTCGATTATTTAGTATTTTGTTCATTTTTTCGCGGAATATGTCTTGACAAAGTTTCTATTATTTACTAAACTAGTTTCATGCGTTTATCCCGGCTCTCCGTGTCTGGCCGGATAAAACCAGTTCAAACAAAACTTTGTATACAAATTGGAGGTGTACGACTTGGCTAATATCAAATCCGCAAAAAAGAGAATCTTGGTAAACCGCACTCATGCCGAAAGAAATAAGGCTATCAGGTCCGGTGTAAAGACTGCTGTTAAGAAAGTATATGCCGCAATTGCAGCCGGAGACAAGACAGCTGCAACCGCAGAGCTGGCTGCCGCCACCAAGGTGATCGAGATGGCCGGGAGCAAGGGTGTTTATCACAAGAACAATGTGGCCCACAAGGTTTCCCGTATCAGCAAAGCTGTAAATGAAATGGCATAATTGATTATAAAGTGAATGCAAAAAACACCCATAACCGTCATATGGGTGTTTTTTTGTTGCGCAGTCCCTTCTTCCTTAATGCCGGTGACTCCCGCCCCCGTGGCTGGCCCCGCTGCTGCTGTGATGATGCCCCCCGCCGCCACGGCTGCCGCTGCTGCC
>CAJTLR010000062.1 GCA_910577185.1 uncultured Acetatifactor sp. | reverse complement strand
TATATTACAATACAATAGAACGAGATATTTGACAAAAAAATACAGGCTTTATGCGGCCTGTAGGCATTTTTCTTATTTTGGAACTGTTAAAGACCCGGCAGAAAGAAATATAGAATAAGAATAATATTACATAGTTTCCGTTTTTTGTAATTGTCGGGAAAAGAGAAAGACCCCGGTCATATGTTTTTAAAATGGCCAGGCTTTAAGCATTGAAAAAAAGCGCGTTTTTTAGTATAATAAAATAGGTAATCTGACTGGTAATGTGTGCAGGGGGTATTACAATGAAAACAAAACAAGTCAGAAGCGGGAGAGACAAAAGCGGGTCCCTGCTTTTTTCTATTATATTGGTTTTTTGCGTTCTCGCAGTTATTGTATTTTCTGTATCAGCTAAAATCACGAAGGAAATGTCCGCGTCTGCTGTCCAGAATCTCAGCGAGAGCCTGGACCTTATGAAGGGAACGATAGAGGCCATTCTGACAAAAGAAGCGGAATTTCAGCAGATGGTGGCCCGGGAAATCGCCGTGATAGAGGATCCGGAACAGTTTATCCTTTCATATGATAAGAACCAGACAATGGTAAAAATGTCGCTGATCAGGGCAGGGGAGACAGAAGGCATTTCCAACTCAGGAGAAGTATTTTCGGAAGACGAGCTGGATTTTTCTCTGGGAAGGACAGTGGGAGGGCTGCCGATTTCCCAGTCTTATCTGAATTACATGGGAACGTGGGCGTATTCCATGAAATGTCCTGTGGTGAGCGAAGGACAGGAAATCGGCACATTATATGTGGAATATGTGTATGATTCCTTTGAAAAATCCCTTCCCAACGGGTTTTATAACGGACATGCAAAACTCTATATCATGGATGCAAAGAGCGAGAGACTTGTGCTGAAACCCAAAGGTATGGGAGAGCGCAATGCCGGGCACCTGAATCTGCAGGACTTTTACCGGGCAAATAATATTCTGGAACCCGGGATACAGGCAGAGGTGGCCCGGTGTGTGGGCGAAGGGAAGGATATTCTGTTTTACCACGATATCCGGGGGGAAAACGCCCTGAATTATATGTGGGCCGTGAACGATGGCGCCATCTACCTGATCGGCTATGTGCCCATAGAGGCCATCCAGCAGGAAGGAAGGACGGTAAACCAGAATATATTTATAGTGGTTCTTGTGATGCTGGTTGCCTTTTTCCTGTGCTGTCTCTTATATTATTTAAACCAGAGACAGCAGAACAAGATCCGGAAGGAGCAGGAGGCAGAAAGGGAGCAGCACAATGCGCAGCTGGCGGAAGCGCTGCTGGCGGCACAGATTGCAAGTAATTCCAAGACAATGTTTCTCTCCAACATGTCCCATGATATCCGCACTCCCATGAACGCGGTTCTGGGGTTTGCGGGTCTGCTGACAAGGGATGCGGAAAACCCGGAAAAGGTGCGCGAATACACGAAAAAAATTATAGCGTCCGGACAGCATCTGCTTCACCTGATCAATGATGTCCTGGACATTTCCAAGATTGAGAGCGGGAAAGTTGTTCTGGCGGTGGGAGAATTTACCTTAAGCGACCTGGTTTCCGCGGTGGATGCCATAATCCGGCCCATGGTAAAGGCAAAGAATCAGAGGTTTCATGTGGATGTGACGGGAATCCGGCATGAATGCCTTCTGGGGGATGAGACCAGAATCAACCAGATCCTGATCAATCTGCTTTCCAATGCGGTGAAATATACCCCTGAGGGAGGAAATATCTGGTTTCGGATTATCGGGCTGAAGCAGCGCTCCGCCCAGTATGAGCATATCAGGATTGAGGTGGAAGATGATGGCTACGGAATGACGCAGGAATATCTGAAAGTTATTTTTGATGCCTTCACCAGAGCGGAGAACAGTACCACAAACAAAGTCCAGGGAACAGGACTGGGCATGGCAATTACGAAGAATATCATAGAACTTATGGGAGGAACCATAGATGTTACCAGCCAGGTGGACAAAGGGAGCCTTTTCAGGGTGGAACTGGAATTCCGCATTCCGGAGAGCCAGGTAGATAAACAGTTCTGGGAGGAGCATGGTATTTCCCGGATTCTGGCAGTGGAGAATAAGGCGGAACTTTGCAGGGATATTAAAATGCTGCTGTCAGACAATGATGTGACAGTGGATACTGCAGAGGATGCGGAGGAGGCCCTGCTTCTGGTGCAGCAGGGGGCAGAGGCAGGAAAAGAGTACCAGGTGGTCCTGCTTGACTGGGATTTGCAGGGGACGGTCAATATAGATACAGCCAAAAAGATACAGGAGATGATGCAGTGCAGGACGCGGATTCTGTTCCTGGCAGCTTCTGACGCGGAGGGGCTGGAGGCTGCGGCATGCCTGAAAAATGCAGAGATACTTCCAAAACCGTTTTTTGTTTCTGCATTCAAAGAAAAGATTGCGGAAATGGAGAAAGAACAAAAAGACAAAAATAAACCGGACAGGACAGAGGAGAGCCTGCTGAAGGGACTGCATTTCCTGGCGGCAGAAGACAATGAGATCAATGCGGAAATTCTGAGGGAGATTCTGATGATGGAAGGAGTTGCGTGCGAGATCGTGGAAAACGGAAAACTGGCCGTGGAACGATTTGCAGAGGCCGGGGAAGGTGAGTTTGACGCGATTTTGATGGATGTCCAGATGCCGGTGATGAACGGTTATGACGCAACCAGGGCTATCCGGGCATTGCAGCGCAGGGATGCGGCCAAGATCCCCATCATAGCCATGACGGCGAATGCCTTCGCGGAAGACGAGAAGGAAGCCCTGGCTGCAGGGATGAATGTCCATTTGTCAAAACCCATTGATGTGAATCTGCTGAAGCAAGTGATAAGCAAATATGTGTCAGGGGAAGGAATGTAAGATGACAGGAAGTAAAAAAGTAATTTTCAGGAAACTGATAATCATATGCCTGGCAGGGATGGCGGCGCTGAATCTGGCAGCCTGCGGGAAAAAGACGGAGGACGATGCCACACTGATTGTATATGAAGATAACCTGGAAAAAGTGGTGAATCTGTTTGGCCCAATGGAGAAGTCAAAACCGGATGCCGATAATCTGGCCAGAAGCGCATTTGACCTGACGGTGAGCCGGGCAGAGGAGAAACTGGGCCTGACGGTGGATTATAGAACTTATACCGCAGAAAATCATCAGGAGAAGACCTATGACGAGGTGACAATTGACAGAGTACGGAATAACATGGACGATTTGTATCTGTTAAATCCCGATACCATCCAGATGCTGGGGGCGGAAGGGCTGCTGGCAGATTTGTCAGGGCTGGAAAGCGCAAAAAATTTAAGGGATGTGGTTCACACTGCCAACACGGTGGACGGAAAACTGGTGGCAATTCCCCAGGAAGTCGTAGCCCACGGTTTGTTTGTCAATAAAGATCTGTTTGACAAGTATGGCCTGAAACTGCCGGAGACACCGGAAGACCTGCTGGAGTGCTGCAGGGTATTCCGGGAAAACGGGATTGAAACACCTATCGGCGCCAACCGGTGGTGGCTGGAGAATTTTGTATTTGCCCTGGGGTATGCGGATTTATATAACGGAGGAAATACGGAGGCAGAGATAGAGGCACTGAACCGGGGAGAGAAAAAATACAGTGATTATCTGCGCCCGGGATTTGAATTTCTGAAAGAACTGATGGACCATGGCTATATTGATGCCGAAACCGCGCTTGTCAGCGAGGCCATCGATGGTGAGGGACCGGATTTCCTGGCCGGCAGGACGCCCATAGTGATGGCTTACTGGGGAGCTGCAAACACGGAGACTGCCTATGGAAAAACAGATTTTGAACTGCAGGTCATCGGATTTCCCAGCAGTATGGGACAGATGCCGGTGGTTTCCATGACCGGGTACGGCGTTGGCGCCAACGCCGAGCATCTGGAGGATGCGCTGGATGTTCTGGATGAGATTCTTTCGGATGAGTGCCTGCAGATCTATACCGAGACAAACAAAGTGATTTCGCCCTCCAGGAATGTGGAGGTGGACTGTATTCCTGCGTTAAAGCCCCTGAACGACAGAATCAGGGAAAATGTATATGTACTGGGATCCAATGCGGGAATGAAAGTGGAACAGTGGGGAAACACATGTATCATTGTGAGGAATCTGCTGAACGGCGCCACGGTGGATGAGTGTCTGGCAGAATTTGACAGACTGCAGGAGGAGAGCCTGCAGCGCTAAATCCCATTTTCGCTTTGCATGGCAGGGGGCACGGAGGAGACCAACGATGGCAGACAGGACAGAAGGAGAGAAATTATGCAATTGGACAATTTGCTGCTGCAGGCATGCAGGAATAATCAGAAAGGGGTCGTCCAGACCTTTTTAAAGCGGGGCGGCGTGGATGTGAATAAGAGGGATGAATCCGGCAATACTCCTCTGATTTATGCCTGTGCGAAAGGTTCCAGGGATCTGGTGAAACTGCTGCTGGACAATGGCGCGGATGCCTGTCTGGGAAATCAGAAAAGCCGGATGCCGCTGCACTATGCCGCGGAGAAGGGAAATTTCCAGATTATTTCTCTGCTGCTGGACGCGGGGGCCGATGTGAACTGTACCGACAACAATGGGGTGACACCCCTGATGGTGCTGGCGGAGAACGGAAAAAGCGACACTGCCCTGAAGCTGATTGCGCTTCCGGAGACGGATATCACCATCAGGGACAATGACAGCCGCATGGCCGTGGATTATGCCACATCGGCCGGACTGCGGGAGCTGGTGGGCGCGCTGTCCCAGGCAAAAGCCCATGCGGATGCTTACGGAAATACCACGCTTCACCACGCCTGCTGGAATGAGCAGAGTGAGGTGGTGAAGGTTCTGCTGGAAAAAGACCCGGCCAGTGTGAACAGACTCAATGACGATGGGGAATCGCCCCTGATCCTGGCAGTGCGCAGATCCAACCTGATGATTACGGAACTGTTGCTGTCCGCCGGCGCCAGTCCGGACTGCGCCGATGCGGACGGCATTATGCCGCTGCACATAGCCGCCTCCGACGGAGAGCTTTTTGTGGGGAAGGCATTGCTGGCGGCAGGGGCAGATATCAATCAAAAGAATTCTGATGGGGAGACGCCCCTGATTCTGGCGGCCAGAAACGGCAGGAATGATTTTACAGCCATGCTTCTGGAGAAGGGGGCCGATGGAAACAAAGTGGACAATGACCGGCACAGTGCCCTCTATTATGCCTCTGAGGCGGGATATACCGAGATTGTGGAACTGCTGCTGGATGCCGGAGTGGAAAACTGACAAAGCAGGGAGAATGGCATGGGCGCTGATACCGTTAAAATTTCATCCCTGGCCCGTCAGGTTATGGGCATTGCCCGTGACGACATTCTGATGCACCTGCGTTTTTTTGACAGGGCGCTGGCCGGGCTGCCCTGCCGGGAACGTCCGGGGCTGGAGGGTTTTGCAACGGACGGGAGCTTTTGTTTTTACGATCCCCTGGATACGCTGAAACGTTATCGCGCGGACACCCGGTCAGTGTCCCGGGCCTGTCTGCACATGATGCTGCACTGTGTCTTTTTCCACAATTACCAGTATGATAAAATGGATGCGGCAAGATGGGATCTGGCGGCGGATATTGCCGTGGAGAACGTGATTCTGGAGATGCAGCCCGGGGGGATGGAGCTGAGGCAGGATGCCTCTGCCAGGAAGACTCTGGAGCTTCTGAAGAACCGGGCCGGCGCGCTCACCGCGGAGAGGCTTTACCGGTATTTGGGCGAAAATCTGTCCGCAGGGCAGGAAGAGGAACTGCGGATGCTGTTTACCAGGGACCGGCATTTTTTGTGGAAATCCGCGGAAGGGCTGGAAATGACGCAGGAACAGTGGAAAAAGATCAGCCAGCGGGTGAAGACACAGCTAAAGTCTTTTGCGGAAGCAAAGCGGGGGACGGAGAGTCTGGAAGAGAATCTGGAGGAAGCCGTAAGGGAAAAATATGATTACGCTCAAATGCTGGGCCGTTTTGCGGTGACCGGGGAGGAACTGAAGGTGAGTCAGGAAGAGTTTGACCTGATATACTACACCTATGGGCTGGAGCACTACGGAAATCTTCCCCTGATAGAACCGCTGGAATACAGGGAGAGCCGGAAGGTGAGGGAATTTGCCATTGTCATTGACACTTCTGCCTCCTGCAGGGGAGAAACGGTGAAAACCTTTCTGCGGAAAACATATTCCATCCTGAAGGCCAGGGAGAACTTTTTTCACAAAATGAATGTGCATATTATTCAGTGTGACCACCAGGTACAGGAGGATACGAAACTGACCTGCGCGGAAGACCTGGAAGCGTTTCTTCGCAGGGGAAAGCTCAGGGGATTCGGCGGAACGGATTTCAGGCCTGCGTTTTCCTATGTGGAGAGTCTGCGGGCGCGGCGGGAATTTGAGAACCTGAAGGGATTGATTTATTTTACGGACGGCTACGGGATTTATCCGGAACGGATGCCGGATTACCAGGTGATTTTCGTCTTTCCCAGGGAGGATGGGAATATGCCCCCGGTGCCGCCCTGGGGCATAAAGGCAGTGCTGGATATGGAAATGTGAGGAAAAATGCAGATTGTCAATTTGATAGAAAACACGGAAGGACATCCCGGATGTCACTGTGAACATGGTCTGAGTTTTTATATTGAGACGGAGAAACACAAAATTCTGGCAGACGCGGGTGCCACGGGGGCGTTTCTGGAAAATGCCCAAAAGCTGGGAATTGACCTGGGGCAGACAGACACGGTGATTGTGAGCCACGGCCATTATGACCATACGGGAGGCCTGCTTCTTTTTGCGGAGAAATATCCGGAGGCAGTGATTTACCTGCAGCGGCTGGCGGGAGAAGCATATTATCATATAAACGGGGCGGGGGAGAGATATATCGGCATGGCTTCCGGGATAAAGAAGCTTCCGCAGGCAGTGTGGCTGGAAGGGGACAGGAGAATTGACAGGGAATTGTTTCTGTTCGGACAGGTGAGGGGAAGACGGCTGTGGCCCCGGGGCAACAGGGAGCTGAAGCGAAAAGAAAACGGGACTTTTATCCAGGACGAATTTCTTCACGAACAGTATCTGGTGGTGGAGGAAAGGGGAAAACGGGTGCTAATTTCAGGCTGTGCCCACAATGGGATTCTCAATATTCTGGACAGGTACCGGGAGATTTTCGGCGGCGACCCGGAGGCGGTGGTCAGCGGATTCCATATGAACAGAAAGAACGGCTACGGGGAGGCGGATCTGGAGCTGATCAGACAGACTGCCACGGAACTGTGTAAGATGAATACCAGATTTTATACAGGACATTGTACGGGGGAGATCCCCTACCGGATGATGAAGGAGATCATGGGCGCCAAACTGGAATATGTGCACAGCGGGGAGAAAGTGCGGCTTTCCTGAACCCGGCCCGGGATGTTCCGGAAGCCGTCTTCCGGCCTGCACTCCGGAGGAACAGACTTTAGATATTTTGCAACAGGGAAATATTTGACATGAATATAAAGCAGGCGAAGAGTTATATCAAAAATACGGTAAATCTTTATCTGAAAAAAGACAATCTGGGGGAATACAGAATACCGGTAGTCCGACAGCGTCCGGTTTTTCTGCTGGGGGCGCCCGGCATCGGCAAGACCGCCATCATGGAACAGATTGCCCAGGAGCTGGGAATTGCGCTGGTGTCTTATTCCATGACACATCATACCAGACAGTCTGCACTGGGGCTGCCCTATATCGCGGAGAAGAATTATGGGGGAAATGTGAGAAACGTTTCCGAGTATACCATGAGCGAGATTATCGCGTCTCTGTATGATACCATGGAGGCGGGAGGCATGGAGGAGGGAATTCTGTTTCTGGACGAGATCAACTGTGTGTCCGAGACGCTTGCCCCGGCTATGCTGCAGTTTCTGCAGTACAAGACATTCGGCCGCCATAAGGTTCCCCCGGGCTGGGTTATTGTGACGGCTGGAAATCCTCCGGAATACAACAGATCCGTCCGGGAATTTGACGTGGCCACCATGGACCGCCTGAAGATTATGGAGGTGGAGCCGGATTATGGGGTGTGGAAGGAATATGCTGCAGGAAAGCATATCCACGGTTCCGTTACCGGTTACCTTGACCTGAAAAAAGACCATTTTTACAAGATGGAGATGACGCCCGGAGGATGGGGGTATGTAACGGCCAGGGGTTGGGAGGATTTGTCGGAAATCCTGTTGCTTCATGAAGAGGAACAGCTCCCTGTGGACGAGGCGCTGGTGGGGCAGTATCTTCGGAACGAAGGGATTGTCCGGGAATTTACTGCTTATTATGAGCTGTATCAGAAATACAGAAGGGATTATGGCATCTCTTCCATTCTGGAGGGGGAACCTTCGCCCGGTATCCTGGAAAAGGCCCGGAAGGCCCCGTTTGACGAGAGGATTTCCCTTATGGGAATCCTTCTGGACAGTGTTGAGACACAGATGCAGTCCGTGATGGAACAGGCGGCATTTCTCACGGATTTGAAAAACTGTCTGACGAGTCTGGGAGGCAAGCCGCAGAGAGAGGTGCTGCCCGGCCTGGAGGAAATGATTTTCGGGAGGAGGCAGCTGCTGGAGAGACTGCGGAACGCAAATTCCCTGTCCGACGAAAACCGGAAAAAACACAGCGCCGTCATCGGATTCCTGGAGAAGGGAATCCGGGAGAGCCGGGAATGCGGAAACTGGGAAGGGGTATATTCACATCTGAAACAAATGTATCATGACCGGATCCTGGAGCTGAAAAGGGAAACAGATCTGACAAAGTCCCGGCTGCACGCTTTGTTTGTATTCACGGAGAGGGCTTTCGGCCAGGGAAACGAGATGCTTGTGCTGGTGACGGAACTCACCGGAAATACTTACGGTGCGCGGTTCCTGGCGGCTTTCGGCAGTGATGATTATGCAAAATACAGCGAGGCAATGATGCTGAGCGAACGCAGGAATGAACTGCTGGGACAGATTGAGGCGGAGCTTCTGAAATCTGACTGACCAAAGAGCCGGATGACGGGAAGGAGTGAGGCCCATGGGGGCGGATATGGGAAAGGGTGTGCTGCATTACGAAATCCGGAAGGGGAAAGCGTACATCACAGGATATGAAGGCGCCAGGACAGAACTGGAACTGCCCGGGCAGATAGAAGGATGCCCGGTCAGGGGAATTGCCAGGAAGGCATTTCTGGGACAGAAAGGGATTTACAGTATTTGTGTGCCTGAGGGAACGGAGGAAGTGGGAGACTGGGCTTTTGCGCAGTGCAGCGGCCTTGTGCGGATTTGCTTTCCCGGGAAAAACATCCGCTTCGGAAAATCGGTGTTTCAGGGCTGCCGGGCGCTGCGGCAGATAGTCGTGGGAGACAGAAAGCAGGAGGAGTGTCCGGCCGGGGGCGATGTGTCACAGCTTCTGGCAGCGGCGGTGACAATGATGGATGCCCCCTGGCTGCTGGACCTGCCCGGGGCGGGTGGCGCCGAATGGCTTGCAAAATGGGATGCCAGACTGCGGACCCTGCTGGAAACCCGGGACCGGGAAGGGTACTTTCACCAGGCCGTGTGCGGGGAGGAAGATTTCTGCGGCATGGAGCCGGAAGCCTATGCCAGCGGAAAACGGAAGGAGAAGGTCAGACTGGCTTTGCTGCGCCTGCTGCATCCCCAGGGTCTGGAGCCTTTTTTGCAAAAGGAACTGGAAGAATATCTGCGCAGCCTCACCAGGGGCGGCCGGGCCGGGGAAGAGACCTGGCAGGTGGTGTGGCAGGAGTATGGCGGGGAGAGGGCCTATTATGCCTTGTTCGCCGGCCTGGGCTGCATTACACGCGATAATTTTGATGGCATTCTTGCCGATATGGGAGAGAATTACCCTGAGATGAAGGCCTATTTTCTGAACGCGGGAGAGGCGTGCACCGGGGAAGATGATTTTTTCCGGGAGCTGGAACTGCCGTGAAAAAAAGCCCTGAAAGGGCGAAAACACTTTGAAAACAGTTGGTTTTATGATATACTTTTTATGTGATATCAGACAGGCTGCCGGGCTGCGCGAAGGGAGCCGGAAAGGGATTATCCCGTGCGGATTTCCCTCCACGGATCAGGAAACTGCTGTGGATTCCGGACTCTGACACGGCAGTAGAAGGGAGTGGCACGCAGGACCGGTGCCGGAGAAAGGAGAGGGAGAAAATGAGCATGACATTGTCACAGGCGAAGGAAAAAGTGGAAAAATATGGTCAGGAGCATGTCCTGAAGTATTATGAGGAATTATCCCAGGAAGAAAAGACAAATCTGCTTGCCCAGATCGAGTCTGCCGATATGAGCATTCTGGATTCCTGCAGGCATCAGGAGGATCTGCTGAAAAGAGGGGTGATCACGCCGCTGGCGTCCATGCAGCTTCCTGAGATCGAGGCAAACCGGGAAGCTTTCACCGCGGTGGGAACCGAGGCCATCCGGGCAGGCAGGGTTGGAGCCGTGCTTCTGGCAGGAGGAATGGGAACCCGGCTTGGATCTGATGATCCAAAGGGTGTATATAATGTGGGAATTACCAGGGAACTGTATATTTTTGAGTGCCTGGTACATAATCTTATGGATGTGGTGCGTCAGACGGGAACCTGGCTGCATCTGTTTGTGATGACCAGCGACAAGAATAATGACAAGACTGTCAGTTTTTTGAAGGAACATGCTTATTTTGGGTATAAAGAGGAATATGTGCACTTTTTCATGCAGAAAATGGCGGTAGCCACAGACTATAACGGGAAGATTTACCTGGAGGGCAAGGGAAAGCTGGCCAGTTCTCCCAACGGGAACGGGGGCTGGTTTATCTCCCTGAAGGATGCAGGGCTTCTGGACCTGGTGCACAGAGAGGGAATCCAGTGGCTGAATGTCTTTGCGGTGGACAATGTACTCCAGAGGATTGCGGATCCCTGCTTTATCGGCGCTACCATTCAGAAAAACTGTGTGGTGGGAGCCAAGGTGGTGCGCAAGGTGACGCCGGACGAGAAGGTGGGAGCCGTGTGTCTGGAAGATGGCAGGCCTTCCATTGTGGAATATTACGATATGACGGAAGAACTGATGGAGGCAAAGGACGAAAACGGGGAGCCTTCTTACAATTTCGGGGTAATCCTGAACTATCTGTTCAGTGTGGCGGAGCTGGAAAGAGTGCTGGAACTGAGCCTTCCCCTGCATCTTGTGGAGAAAAAGATTCCTTATCTGGACGAGACTGGCAGTCTGGTGAAGCCGGAGGCGGCCAACGGTTATAAATATGAGAATCTTGTGCTGGACATGATCCACCAGATGGAGAGCTGTCTTCCTTTTGAAGTGGTGCGGGAAAAGGAATTTGCGCCCATTAAAAATAAAACGGGTGTGGATTCCGTGGAAAGCGCCAGGAAGCTTCTTCAGGAGAACGGAGTGGAGCTGTAAAAAGCGGAGGTACAGCAGCCATATAACATTTCGACAGTTTCCTGCAACATAAAAATATTGAGATAAGCGGAAATAATTAGTATTCTGTAACTGTAAAGAAAACATAATACAGTAGTTGGCCCGCTGTGGCCCGGCACAACGGGCGGCGGGCAGAAAAGAGGACGCTATGAAAATTTTGGTGACGGGAGGCGCCGGATTTATCGGCAGCCATACGGTGGTGGAACTGCAGAATGCGGGCTATGAAGTTGTGGTGGTTGACAATTTATGTAATTCCAGTGAAAAATCCCTTCAGCGGGTGGAAGCCATCACCGGCAGAAAAGTTCCTTTTTACAAGGCGGATATCCTGGACCGGGATGCCCTGGAGGATATCTTCACCAGGGAATCCATTGATGCAGTGATACATTTTGCGGGACTGAAGGCGGTGGGCGAGTCCGTACAGAAGCCCTGGGAGTATTATGAGAACAATATTTCCGGTACCCTGACATTGGTGGATGTGATGCGGAAACATGGTGTCAGGAACATTATCTTCTCCTCCAGCGCAACCGTATACGGAAATCCTGCCGTGATTCCCATCACGGAAGACTGCCCCAAAGGACAGTGCACAAATCCTTACGGCTGGACGAAATCCATGCTGGAGCAGATTCTTTCGGATATCCAGAAAGCCGACACGGAGTGGAATGTGATACTGCTTCGCTACTTTAATCCTATCGGTGCGCACAAGAGCGGCACCATGGGGGAGAATCCCAACGGAATTCCCAACAATCTGATGCCCTACATCACCCAGGTGGCAGTGGGCAAGCTTCCCCAGCTGGGCGTATTCGGTGATGATTACGACACGCCGGACGGAACAGGTGTCCGGGATTATATTCACGTGGTGGACCTGGCGCTGGGACATGTGAAGGCGCTGAAAAAGATCCAGGAGAAGGGTGGTCTGCGCATTTATAATCTGGGCACCGGCGTGGGCTACAGTGTGCTGGACCTGGTCAAAAACTTTGAGGAAGCCACAGGGGTGAAAGTGCCCTATGTGATTAAGCCCAGAAGGGAAGGCGATATTGCGGCCTGCTATGCGGATGCAGCCCTGGCAAAGGAAGAGCTGGGATGGGAAGCCCAGTACGGCATCCGGGAGATGTGTGAGGATTCCTGGAGATGGCAGAAGAACAATCCCAATGGATATGAGGACTGAGACAGATCGGGAGAGGGACAGAATCCATATTCTGCGGGACTGAAGCTGACGATACAAAAGAATGACGCAGGGGGTGCATATTTTCATATGCACCCCCTGCGCGCAAGCAGCGGAGAGGGGCCTTCCCCTGCCGGATTACAAGGAAGGATGCCGCCAGATGGGAGCGCGGTAAGCGGGAGAAGGAAAGTTTCTCTCCGGGTTCGGATTCCTGTCAGGAGGGTTCGGGGCCGGACGGCCTTGTTATGCCACATAGGAATACATGAAGATGAAATGGCATACGCTTCCCGCCATGACAAATAAGTGAAATACCTCATGGGAACCGAATTCTTTGTGCCTGGAATTGAAAAGGGGGAGCTTCAGGGCGTAAATAATGCCCCCTGCGGTATAAATCACGCCTCCGGCCAGCAGCCACAGGAATGCCGCGGTGGAAAGGGTATCCAGCAGTTTTCCGAACACTAGGACACATACCCAGCCCATGGCGATGTAAATAATGGAAGAAAACCATTTGGGGCATGTGATCCAGCATGCCTTGATGATCATGCCTGCAGCGGCGATACCCCATACCAGAGTCAGCAGGGTATATCCCAGGTTCCCGCCCAGCACAATGAGACATACCGGGGTATAGGAACCGGCGATCAGCACGAAAATCATCATGTGATCCAGCTTCCGGAAAATCCGCAGGGACTTTCCGCTCAGGTTTACGGAATGGTAAGCGGCGCTGGCTCCGTAAAGCAATATCATGCTTGCCATAAAAATGGCCATGGCGGCAAAATGTTTTCCGTCTGAAGAAACACCGGCCTTTACCAGCAGCGGTACTGCCGCAAACACGGCCAGCATCATGCCTACAAAATGTGTGATGGCGCTTCCGGGCTCTCTTATTGTAATCTGCATATTGACACCTCCTGAAAAATGCATATTTTTGTCTGTGAACTGCTTTTCGGTGATGTACGCTTTCCGCGGCCCGGTCCGGCATTTCCGGCTGCCGGGGACGTACGCTTTCAGCATACATAATCAATATATGGGAGTAATGTAAACTATGTTACGATTACAATAACTTTGTCACATAGTTTTCAAAACCACGTATTACAATAAATATTATACCCGGATTGGGAAAATGTCAACCCTAATCTTCCTCAATTATCTGAATTTCCAAATAATCAAAGTCGATGCTTTCCATAAAGCTGTCCTGGGTAAAGCGTGCCTTGCGGTAACGCTTGAAATCCGAGATGGTTTTGTCCAGCCAGACAGGTTTTCCCAGATCAAACTGATAACAGATTTCATCCAGGGCATGGAACACTTTATGGGTGCGTGTGTCCGTGCCGGCATCTTCTATGCAGGTGTCCTTTAACATACGATTGTCTTTAAAAATTTTTGCCCATAAGCGAAACATGGCCTTCCTCCTGGTTTTTCGTTTTCTTTCCTGCCTCCGGGTACCAGCTGGGGCAGAAAATTTGTATTATTGTGATGGTATTACCCTTCAGGACATCTGTCAATCCCTTTTTCGCCGGCCTGCTTTTGACAGATATTGGGGAACTGGTTTCAAAAAGGCCGCAAAACATTGTTTCCGGATGGCTGTAAAAGCAGTAAACGGGGACAGGGCAGCGCAGGATTGACAATCCCGGAATTCCGTCGCATAATGGATGGCAGTCATTTTGTTTTTACAAGGGAGGACTTATGGATCATACGAATGCACAGACAAGTTACTTTGTGGAGGGAATACAGGGGGCGGGAAAAACCACTTTCGTGCAGCGCCTGGCAGATATGGGGAAAGAGTACCAGGTCTTCCGGGAAGGGGATTTTTCTCCGGTGGAAATGGCATGGTGTGCCTATACCACGGAAAAAGAGTATGGGGAGGTGCTGGAACGATATCCGGCGCTCCGGGAAGAAATCCGGGAAAAAACCGTGGCGGAAGGGGAGCGGAAGATTATCTGTTATACCCGGATACTGACGGATATTCCGGGATTCCACAAGGATCTGGAGCGGTATGAGATTTATAACGGAAATCTGGACAGGGAAGCTTTTGAGCGTGTCATTTTTTCACGCTTCGGGAGATGGAGCGGACAGGGACAGATTTTTGAGTGCTCCATTTTTCAGAATATTGTGGAAAACCAGATGCTGTATCTTATGATGACGGATGCTGAAATCCTGGAATTTTACAGAAATTTAAAGGATATTCTGGCCGGAAAAACATACAGAATTATCTATCTGGACGTGGAGAATATTGCGGAGGGAATTGACATAATCAGAAAGGAACGTTCCGATGAGGAGGGAAGGGAATTGTGGTTTCCCATGATGCTGCAGTACCTGGAGACGTCACCTTTTGGAAAGGCCAATGCCCTGTCCGGACCGGAAGGATTGCTGGAACACCTGAAACGAAGAAGGGAACTGGAACACAGAATTTTGGAGGAAGTTTTCAGGGAACAAAGTATTGTTTTCCCGGCAAAAAAATATACCCGGGAGGATATTGCGGCGCTGCCCGGATTTGCGGCAGGAACGTAAAAAAATCTTGATTTCCGGAAGAAACTGTATTATAATATGTTTTGTACCTGACAGAAGACAAAAGAAGTCTTCTGCAAAAATTTAACAGAAAATTCTTCGGGGTCGGGTGACTCCTGCGAAATCTTGACGGTTTGGCGGGCAGAATTCCCTACTGGCGGTATAGTCCGCGACCCGGGGCAGGAGATTTGCATGGAAGCAGATTTTTGTCACGGCTGATTCGGTGAAAGTCCGGAACCAACAGTAAAGTCTGGATGAAAGAAGAAATATGGACTGTAAAAGGAAAAGGCGCATGTTATTCATGGGACAGTGAATGCGGCGGGGGCTGGTGGCCCTGCGGTTTGCTGTGGCGTTTTCTGCCTGCAGTCGGTATGCGTGTATTTCACCCCGGATCAGACGATCCGGGGGTTTTTTATGCACACGGGCGCGTAAGGAAATCAGCAGCGAAAGCTGCACGCGCCCGGCGCACGAGCAGTGGAGAAGGGCGTTCCCCTGCTGGATTGCACAGGCCCGCGAAAGGAAATCAGCAGCGAAAGCTGCACGCGGGCCGCGCGGCGAGCAGTGGAGAAGGACGTTCCCCTGCCGGATTGCACAGGGGCGCATAAGGAAAGGAAATACACGTATGCGGGAAGAATTTTCTCGGACTTTTCGTGCAAAGGACACACGAAAACACCTTGTAAAACAGATAGGGTAAAATTGAGACTTTCATGAAAAACGGAGGAGAGAAAATGGGAGAATTGATTCAAAATGTTGCGGAAAATGCGGTGTATGTTGTCAGCTTTCTGGTGATCATTGTACTGATTTTTATGACTGCGGTGCTGCTGGAGAAGGCGGCCCGGAAAAAGAACGGGGTGGAAGAACCTATATTCAGCACCAGGAAAATTACCATGATCGGTATGTTTTCGGCAGTGGCCATGCTGCTGCATCTGTTTGATTTTGCACTGCCTTTTGCACCGCCTTTTTATAAACTGGATTTCAGCGAGCTGCCCATTCTGGTGGGATCGTTTGCATTCGGACCGGCGGCGGGAGTGATGATGGAATTTATCAAGATACTGCTGAAGCTTTTGATCAAGGGAACCTCCACGGCATTTGTGGGAGACCTGGCAAACTTTGTCATCGGCTGCAGTTTTATTCTGCCGGCATCGGTCATATATGCCTTCCATAAAACCAAAAAGACGGCAATTGTATCCTGCGTGGCAGGTACGATGGTGATGACTGTGTTCGGGACGGCCTTTAACGCCGTTTACCTGCTTCCCGCCTTTTCCAAATTGTACGGGACGCCCCTGGACAGTCTGCTTGCCCTGGGAAGTGCGGTGAACCCCCTGGCAAAAGAGGGCAATATCATAAGCTTTGTGGCTGCCTGCGTGGCTCCTCTGAACCTGATCAAGGGTGCGGGCGTATCCCTTGTGACACTGCTGGTCTATAAACCGCTGAGCCCCATTCTGAAGGCAGGACAGATGGCCGTGACCGGACGCAGGTGAACGGAGCTTCCGGCCAGGAGGGCCCCGGGGCACATCGAAAAAGGTAACGCTTGCTTTTTTTGCCTGTTTAGAGTAAAATGCATTCAGGACATATTAACAGATTCATTTTTACGTACAGGTGAAAAGCGATGGTTTCGTTTAAGGTGAAAATTGAAGCGGGAGATCTGTATGACTATATGCTGATGCATTCTTATAACAGTCCGGCAGGGATTGTGGGAAGTTCTTTCGGCGCAATCCTGATATTATTTGCCTTTGCCACCAGACAGTGGCTGTTTATCGTGCTGGGGCTGGTCATGCTGCTGTATCTGCCCTGGACCCTTTTTTTAAGAAGCAGAACCCAGATTCTGAATAATCCCAGTTTCCAGGAGCCGCTGCAGTATACTCTTGATGAGGAGGGACTGACCGTGGCCCAGGGAGAGGCGCAGGAAAAGATGGCCTGGGAAAATATGCACAAGGCAGTATCCACGGGAAAGAGCATTATTCTGTATACTTCGCCTGTGAATGCAACCATATTTCCGAAACGGCAGCTGGGGGACCAGAAAGCGGCGCTGATAGAGATCATTTCCACCCATATGCCGCCGAAAAAAGTAAAGATTCGTTCCTGACTTCTGCGGCGGGAAAGGAAAGGGAAGAAATGAACAGAGACAAAATCCTTGCGGAGCTGGAACAATCCGGCAGGGCCGCCGCGGAGACTTTTTCACCGGAAGAGACTTTTCTGCTGGGAAAGATGCTGGGAGAGAGTTGCCTGCCGGGAGAAATTTACACGCTGACAGGAGACCTGGGCGTGGGCAAGACATTGCTGACAAAGGGCTTTGCAGAGGGGCTGGGCATCCGGGAGCCGGTGAACAGCCCTACTTTCACCATACTTCAGATATATGAGGAGGGACGGATGCCCCTTTACCATTTTGACGTGTACCGCATCGGAGATGTGGAGGAGATGGACGAGATCGGCTGGGGGGATTATTTTTACGGGGAAGGTGTGTGCCTGATCGAGTGGGCGGACCTGATTGCGGAAATAGTGCCAAAACAGCATACCCGGCTGACGATTCGGAAAGACCTGGAAAAAGGATTTGATTACCGGGAGATTGAGATTCAGAGGCTGCATAGATGAAAATATTAGGTTTGGACAGTTCCGGCCTGGTGGCAAGTGTCGCCATTGTGGAAGACCAGGAACTGGTAGCAGAGTATACTACGAATTACAAAAAAACCCATTCCCAGACCCTGCTTCCCATGCTGGAGGAACTGCGGAAGATGGTGGAACTGGATCTTGAAACCGTGGATGCGGTGGCCATCGCCTCCGGGCCGGGTTCTTTTACGGGACTGCGCATCGGATCCGCCACGGCCAAAGGACTGGGTCTTGCACTGGGGAAGCCCCTGGTGGAGGTGCCCACGCTGGAAGGGCTCGCCTGGAATCTGTGCGGTACGGACAGGGTGGTCTGTCCCCTGATGGACGCTAGGAGAAACCAGGTATATACGGCCGCTTATGAACTGAGGGACGAAAAAGAAAACTTCCGTCTCCATGCCCTGATTCCCCAGAGACCGGTGGACATCCGGGAAATGCTGGACAGTCTGGCGCAGCTGGGCAGGCCGGTGATTTTTCTGGGGGATGGAGTGCCGGTGTACCGGAAGGAAATCCAAAGCCGCACAGATTTGCAGTATACTTTTGCGCCTGCCGGGAATAACCGCCAGAGAGCTGCCAGTATCGCTGCCCTGGGGGCGGTATACTACGCGGAGGGAAAGATTGTTTCCGCCGCGGAACACCGTCCGGAGTACCTGCGGCAGAGCCAGGCGGAGCAGGAGGCAAAGTCCCGGGATGACACATGAGGGAAGGAAAGAGATGCAGGTGGAGATCAGACCACTGCAGGAAAACGATATCGGGGCCCTGGCTGAAATAGAAGCGGAAGCCTTTTCCATGCCCTGGTCGGAGCAGGGGTTCAGGGAACTGCTGAACCATTCCTATTGCTTTTATCTGGTGGCACTGGTCCAGGGGCGTGTGGCGGGGGGCTGCGGATATACGGAAGTCTGTCATGAAGCGAATATTGACAATGTGGTGGTGGCAGGACAGTACCAAAACCGTGGAATCGCCCAGAAACTGCTGCGGGCGCTGATTGCCAGGGGAGAGGCGGAAGGGGTGGAGGCATTTACCCTGGAAGTGCGGGTCAGCAATGCCGCCGCCATCCATATTTATGAAAAATATGGATTCCGTTCCGAAGGAATCCGTCCCGGATTTTATGAAAAACCGAGAGAAGATGCCATGATCATGTGGCGAAGACACACTGATTTGCAATAATTACCAGACGTATTTATGTATATTTTTAGTATAATGATTACGGCCGGACAATGACCTGGCACATGACCGGAGCCGGTGCGCAATGTCTGGCTGTCATGATTATTTTTCTGTCATGCGGGAGCGTCCATAATTATATGGGGAAGCGGCCGGAAGGCCATGGCTGTCATGATTTTTCAATCATGGCAAGTGTATGCGGAAAGGGAGAAAAATATGCGTAAATACGGGGATGGAGAAGAAAAAAAACTGATTCAGGCAGTCTGCAACAAATGCGGCAGACCGTTAAAACTGGAAAACGGATATCTGAAAGAATACTGTTTCAGCGCGGATACCGTCTTCGGATATTTCAGCAGGAAAGATGGCACAAAACACCATTTTGATTTATGCGAAGACTGCTATGACCGGATGACGGCAGAGTTTGCCCTGCCGGTGGAGGAAGAGCAGGAAGCCGAACTTTTATAAGGCGGCGGTGGGGCGCAAACGGTTCGGGGGTTTGGAAAATGCTGGACGTAAGTTTGCTGGGAACAGGGGGAATGATGCCGCTGCCATATCGGTGGCTCACTTCCCTGATGCTCCGGTATCATGGAAAAAGCATACTGATTGACTGTGGGGAGGGGACACAGATTGCGCTGCGGGAAAAAGGGTGGAGCCCCAATCCCATAGACATTATCTGCTTTACCCATTACCATGCCGACCATATCAGCGGTCTTCCGGGAATGCTTCTGACCATGGGAAACGCGGAGCGGAAGGAGCCGCTTTTGCTGATAGGACCGAAAGGGCTGGCCAAAGTGGTGGGCTCGCTGAGGGTGATTGCCCCGGAACTTCCCTTTGAACTGCAGTTCCGGGAAATAACAGAGCAGGAGCAGACATTTTCCTTTGAAGGATTTTCCCTGAAGGCTTTCCGGGTGAGTCACAGTATTCTCTGTTACGGCTACTGTATGACGGTTGAGCGGGGCGGGCGCTTCGACAAGGAGCGGGCCCTGGAGCAGGGAATTCCCATAAAGCTGTGGAACAGACTGCAAAAGGGTGAAACCATAGCGCTGGAAGAGCGGGTTTACACGCCCGACATGGTGCTGGGACCGCCCAGGAAGGGGCTGAAAGTCACCTACTGTACGGACACCAGGCCGGTGGGATCTATCGTTTCCAATGCGGAAGGGTCGGATCTTTTGATCCTGGAGGGCATGTACGGAGAGGCGGATAAGCTGGCAAAGGCAAAAGAAAACCGGCATATGACCATGTATGAGGCGGCCAGGGTGGCAAAGGCCGCCGGTGTGCCGGAACTCTGGCTGACCCATTATAGTCCATCGCTGATGCGGCCGGAGGAATATCTGGGTGATGTGCGGAAAATTTTCCCCAACACCGTGGCGGCAAAGGACGGCAGAACCATGGAACTGAAATTTGAGGATGATGAGTGAAAAAAGTTCCGGCAAATAAATCTATGGGCCCGTGAAAGGGGCAGAAGGAAGTTGGCATGAAGAAATCCACCGTAAAAGTGACGATTATTTTTGTGGTATTGATTGTGGGGATGATAGGATATTTTGCATATTTGTCAGGAAAAGCCAGGGATACGGCAAAGGAGGCATCCATGACGGCAGCCCAGCTGGTCTTAAGCCGTGACATGAAGAATGATTATCCGCCCACGGTAAAGGAAGTCATAAAGTATTATACGGAAATCCAGAGATGTCTTTATAATGAGGAATGCACGGACGAGGAAGTGGAGCAGCTGGGACTGCGGATGCGCGAACTCTATGATGAGGAACTGCTGGAAAACAATGAGGAGAGCAACAATCTGCTGCAGCTGAGGACGGATGTTGCAACGTTCCGGTCCGAGGAAAGTAAAATCAACGGGATATCTGTGGCATCCAGCGTCAATGTGGACACTTTTACGGAGGACGGTTATGAATTTTCCAGAATCCAGTGTACTTATACCATGCTGGAGAAGGGGAAAAGCAGTCTGGTCAACACAGTTTACCTGCTGCGCAAGGACGAGAACAGACGCTGGAAGATTTACGGCTGGGATCTGGCACAGAATGTCAACCTGGAATGACGGGATGGGAGATGGAAAAATTGGAACAGCATAAGGAGAAGGACGTCCTGATACTTGGAATAGAGACTTCCTGTGACGAGACAGCAGCTTCTGTGGTGAAAAACGGCAGGAAGGTGCTGTCAAATGTTATATTCACCCAGATTGCGCTGCATACACGGTACGGCGGTGTGGTGCCGGAGATCGCGTCCAGAAAACATATTGAGAAAATCAACCAGGTCATTGAAGAAGCCCTTGTACAGGCGGATGTGACACTGGGGGATATTACTGCCATAGCAGTGACCTATGGCCCGGGGCTGGTGGGGGCATTGCTGGTGGGCGTGGCGGAGGCAAAGGCCATTAGTTTTGCCGCGGGAATTCCTTTGGTGGGAGTACATCACATCAGCGGTCATATCAGCGCCAATTATATTGAACACGAGGAACTGGAACCGCCCTTTGTCTGTCTGGTGGCGTCCGGCGGGCATTCCCATCTGGTGGTGGTGAAGGACTACGGCGAGTATGAGATTATCGGCAGAACCAGGGATGATGCTGCGGGAGAAGCCTTTGACAAGGTGGCCCGCGCCATAGGCCTGGGATATCCGGGAGGCCCTAAGATCGACAAACTTTCCCGGGAAGGGAATCCGGAAGCGATTACTTTTCCCAGGGCCAGGGTGGCGGAAAGCGAATATGATTTCAGTTTCAGCGGCGTAAAATCGGCGGTGCTGAATTATTTAAACGCATGCCGGATGAAGGGGGAGCATTTTTCCCAGGCAGACGTGGCAGCCTCTTTCCAGAAGGCGGTCATAGATGTGCTGGTGGAGCATTCCCTTCACGCCGTAAAGGCATATGGCTATGATAAATTTGCCATTGCGGGAGGTGTGGCGTCAAATGCTTCCCTGCGGGAGGCGTTTGAGCGGGAATGCGGAAAACGCCGCATTATGTTCTATCGCCCATCGCCTCTTTTGTGTACGGACAATGCGGCCATGATCGGAACCGCGGGATATTATGAGTATATCAGGGGCGTTCGCAGCGGCTATGACCTGAATGCCGTTCCGAACCTGAAGCTGTAACGGAACAGGGGGAGACGGGAATAAAAGAGCCTGGGAGGAATCACATGACCGGAAAAAGATGTACCGCGGTTCTGCTTGCCGCAGGGAGCGGAAGCCGCATGAAGAGCAGTGTGCCGAAACAGTTTATGATGTTGAACGGAAAACCATTAATCTGGTATGCGCTTCAGGCTGTGGAACAGTCCGGAATAATAGATGACTGCATTCTGGTGGCAGGTGAGGAAGACATTTCTTATATGCGCCGGAATATTGTGGAAAAATATGGTTTCCGCAAGGCAGGGATCATTGTTGCAGGTGGGAAAGAACGATGCTTTTCCGTGGCAAATGCCCTGAAGGCGGCCGCAGACCAGCTGCATAGGCCGGGACAGGAAGGCTATATTTTTATTCACGATGGCGCCAGACCCTTTCTGACAGAGGAAATTCTGGGCAGAACCTACGAGGCGGTCCGGAAATACCATGCCTGCGTGGCTGCGGTCCCGGTCAAGGACACTATTAAGGTGGCGGACGAAAACGGATTTGCAGCTGCCACACCGGACAGAAATCTTCTCTGGAGCATACAGACTCCCCAGGTTTTTGATGCGAAACTGATTTTTGGGGCTTACGGAAAACTGACAGAGGCATGGGAAAGCCTGCAGGAAAAAGGAATTGCGGTGACAGATGACGCAGGCGTGGCAGAACTGTTCACGGACACAAAAGTGAAACTGGTGATGGGAGCCTATGAAAATATTAAGGTTACCACGCCTGAGGACATTCCCATTGCGGAAAGCCTGCTGAGGAACCGCTCCGGGAAAATCGAGTAGGGGAACGTCCCTCTCCACTACTTGCCGTGCGGGGCGCGTGCAGCTTTCGCTGCTGATTTCCTTACGTGCCCCTGCGCATAGAAGGCCCGGCCGGAGTCTGCCGGGGGAAAGTCAGTGCCCGGTGTTTTCCCACAGGGGCAGCATGGCACAGGAAGTCCGGGGCAGGGGGAATCTGTGGTGCAAATTTCAGTCTGCAGAGGGTAAAGATGCCGTATTTTGGCGGGTGGAAGGGCATGCCGTATCAGGTTTCAAAGGGAAGAAAAAAGAAAATTGAAAAATGTTGAAAAATTTTAAAAAAAGTAGTTGACATATGGAAATCTTTTTGCTAGAATAGTCTCTGCCGTTGGGAAATGGTAATTGATAACAACACATGGAGAGATATCGAAGTGGTCATAACGAGGCGGTCTTGAAAACCGTTTGTCCGCAAG
>CAJTLR010000061.1 GCA_910577185.1 uncultured Acetatifactor sp. | reverse complement strand
GAGCTGGCATGACTTTACCTCACTTCACAATAACGGAGGTTTTATTATGGCAATCGGCAAACGTATCCGCTTTTTCCGCAACCGAAAAGGCATGACACAGAAACAGTTAGGCGAAATCCTCGGTTTTCTCGGAAAGACCTCTGATGTCCGCATGGCACAGTATGAAACCGAAGCGAGAACACCAAAGCACGACCTTGTAAAAGAAATGGCGAATATCTTTGATGTAAGCACCCACGCCCTTACCGTGCCGGATATTGATACCTATATCGGGCTTATGCACACGCTCTTTGCGTTGGAAGATATGTACGGGCTGAAAATCGGGGAGATTGACGGGGAAATCTGCCTGCGCCTTGACAAGTCCGACTATTCCACTTATACGTCCATGTTCGATATGTTCCACGCATGGCAGGAGCAATCCGCAAAACTGGAACAGGGCGAGATTACCAAAGAGGAATACGACCAGTGGCGGTACAAATACCCGGAACTGGACACTTCAAAGCATTGGGCGAAAATTCCCTCGCAGGCGGTCAGCGATTATATGCTTAATGGATGCGCAAGCGCATCCATAGAAGAATTTCAGAAAATCGAGAAAGAAGAAAAGAAAACATCTAAGCAGAAAAAGAAGAAAGCATAAAAAAGACCTTGCCGATATTCAGTTACATATCTGAACCCGCACTGTCGTGCGGTTGTCGCGGCATTCGTCAAACAGTCCTGTCTTACCGGCGAATTGCATAAATGCAATCGCCCGGTCTGCCAGTCCTGCTTTCCTCATTGCTCGCGCAAATCAGCAAGGTTTTTCTTATGCCATTGATGTAATTATTTAGTGCGTGATGTGAAAAATGTTGCCAAATCGTTGCCGGTTACTAAACAAATTTGCTTGTAACCCGCATAAATGCTAGGTTCTAAAAGCCCGTTTCATCACTCAAATTCAATCGTCGCCGGCGGCTTGGGGCTCATGTCGTAGCATACCCGGTTTACATGTTCCACCTCTGCCAGGATTCTGTCTGTAATTTTCTGCAGCACATCCCAGTCCACCCTCTCGATAGTGGCGCTCATGGCATCAATGGTATTGATAGCCCGGATGATTACCATATATTCAAAGCATCTGGCATTGTTTTTCACACCTACGGACTTGAAATCCGGCACCACGGTAAAGTACTGCCACACTTTCTTGTCCAGTCCCGCTTTTTCAAATTCTTCACGCAGAATGGCGTCGGCCTCTCTCACCGCCTCCAGGCGCTCCCTGGTGATCGCACCCAGGCATCTCACGCCCAGTCCCGGCCCGGGAAACGGCTGGCGGTAAACCATACCGGCGGGCAGCCCCAGTTCCACACCGCAGGAGCGGACCTCGTCCTTGAACAACTGTTTCAGCGGCTCCACCAATTCAAACTGCAGATCTTCCGGCAGACCGCCCACATTGTGATGGGATTTTACCATCTTTGCGGTTTTGGTTCCGCTTTCAATAATATCAGGGTAAATGGTTCCCTGTCCCAGGAATTCAATTCCTTCCAGTTTTCCGGCCTCTTCTTCAAAGACACGGATAAATTCACTGCCGATAATCTTGCGTTTTTCCTCCGGATCTGCAACTCCCTGCAGTTTTTCCAGGAAACGATCCGTTGCGTCCACATAGATCAGATTGGCATGCAGCTGGTTTTGAAATACTTCTATGACACTTTCCGATTCGTTTTTCCGCATCAGACCATGGTTGACATGAACACAAACCAGCTGTTTTCCGATGGCTTTGATCAGCATGGCCGCCACTACGGAGGAATCCACGCCGCCGGACAGCGCCAGAAGTACTTTTCTGTCCCCCACCTGTTTCCGGATCAGTTCCACCTGATCTTCAATAAAGTTTTTCATGTTCCAGTTGGCCTGTGCATGGCACACATCAAACACAAATTCCTTCAGCAGCGCATCATCAGGCATTGTATCCTGTTTCCTGGCACATTTTGCCGTGGGATGGTCAAATGCAATCATGGGATAACCACAATCATACAATGCGGGATCGATATCCACCGCCGTTCCATCCACAACACGGTTTTCGCCACCGTTGAGCACGATTCCCTTTACGTTCTCCAGTCTGTTCAGTTCCTCTGCCGTAATGTCGTGGGGATGAATCTCACTGTATACCCCCAGCTCCCTGATCTGCCTGGCAATCGTGGTATTCTCTGTGCTTCCCAGGTCAAGAATGACTATCATATCCTGTTTCATACTGCTCCCTCCTGCTGTCTTCTTTCAAAAAATATCCCTTTCCGGATTATTTCCCTGTATTTCCATCATATCATCCGCAGACGTCTTCCCATAAACTTCCCGCCCGGCGTCTTTCTTTAAGGCGGCTGCGGGCACACCGGGATATAGGCCCTCCAAAGCGGATGTCCCGATTCCTTTATACATCCTGCCATTTTCATCCTGCTCTTTTCACCCTGTCATTTTCACCCTGCCAGATTCAGATTTTTTCATACATAAATGCGTCCGCGTCCAGCCTGCCGCATTTGCCCTCTCCCTCATGGACAGCCACAAATCCGGACTTGACCCCCACCCAGACACCGGGTGCCGCCTCTGTTTTCTTTCCGGTTCTCTGCATGGTCTTTTCCGTTTTTCCCGACTCCCAGGATATTCTGCGGGAATCCTCCACCACCATTCGCAGATATATGGTGTCTCCCTCAAAATTACCCAGTTCAGTGACTTCTTCTTTGCCGGAAATCATCCCCGTCCGCTGCTGCAGCACCCTTTTTCCATCTCGCTGGCATACCACAATGCTGTCGTAACACCCTCCCAGGGAAATCATTCCGCACACATCCCCATCCTCCATTCCGTCCAGATGCAGACAGGAAAGAACCGCAAATTCCGGCGCGGGCCACTTCTGCAGCAGCAGGCTGGGAACATCGCACAAGGGCAGGGAAGCTTCTTTTTTCTGGGTATATAAATTCAGGCAGTTCTCCTTTAAGTCATACCATTCTTCCTTAAAATTGGCATTCCACTGCCACTGCAGCCCCAGCCTGTCCCCTTCAAAGAAATCGCTGTCCTCCGGCGCGTCCGGCTCCCCTGTTTCCCCATCCCCTGTCAAGGGTTTTCTGTAACAGGGCACCGGCTCCCCGCAGCCGTCACCGTCCTCGTCTTCCCCGATTACCGGCCAGTCATCTTCCCATCTCATGGGCTGCAGATGCACGATCCTGCCCGCATTTCCCACATCCTGAAAATGCAGGAACCAGTCTTCCCCATAGGGCGTGTCCACCCAGGCTCCCTGGTGAGGACCGTTTACCGGACTGCTTCCCTGGTGCATGACTATCTTTTCTTCGTACGGGCCGCGGATGTTCCTGGAGCGCAGCACTGTCTGCCATCCCGTTTTTACCCCTCCCGCCGGGGCAAAAATATAATAATATCCATTGCGTTTGTAAAGCTTGGGGCCTTCGATTGTGGGCTGTGTCGCATATCCATCATACACAAAACACCCCGCTTCCCCATCTCCCGGCACAGTCATGCCATCCTCGCTCAAAGGGGAAAGATATAGCGCGTTCTTAAAGCCGATGCGGCTTCTGGCAAAAGCGTTCACCATGTATGCCTTTCCATCCTCATCCCAGAAAGGACATGGGTCAATCCATCCTGCATAAGCTTTGACACAGACCGGATCCTCCCATTTTCCGAAGGGATCTTTGGTCCGGCAAAGGAAAATTCCCTCATCCGGCAGCGGAACATAGACATAATAAATTCCTTTGTGAAAACGGATGGCCGGAGCCCATGCGCCGCAGCCGTGCGCTGGTTTTTCATATCGCCCGGACGGAAGTTTTTCCATGCAGTAATTGATCACTTTCCAGTTCACCAGGTCCCTGGAATGCAGCAGAGGAACCGCCGGTGCATTGTTGAAGCTGGAGGCCACCATAAAATAATCTTCCCCTACCCGTATGGCATCCGGATCTGAGTAATCCGTGTAAAGTATGGGATTGCGGTATGTGCCATCTCCCTGATCGGCAATCCACATTTTTTCAACGCCAAAATGATTCATGGTATTTCTCCTCCCTCCCCCAAAAGGGGCGATGCCAGCATCTGTGCCCGATTATGGGAACGGTCATATCCTTTCCGTCCCTGCGGGGTACTGCGTTTCTGTATCCGGCAACGGAATCCCGGCTTCACGAGTCTTCTATTGTCATGAATAAAACTTTAACATTTTTGGGAGAAAAAAACAAGACACCGGCCCAAAGTTCTAATACAGAGTTCCCCTATCAAAAAACAGCGTCTACTCTTGTGCGTACCGTTCTGCCCTTGTGGCATAAATCCCGGCCCGGCAAAGCTGTCCGCATCCGGTCACCCCTTCCCTTACACCGTCCATTCGGGGATCCGCATACTTCAGAAACCATGTTTCCAGTTTCCGGCGCATTTCCACTACCTTTTCCTCATATTCCGGCATGCCGAAGAGATTCTTCTCCTCCCCCGGATCTTCTGCCAGATGATAAAGCTCATGTTTTCCATAAGGATATCTGTGAATGTACTTCCAGTTTTTGCTCCTTATCATCCGGACAGGCCCGTATTCGTCAAAGATCACCACCTCTTCCTGCTCCGGACACTCCTTTCCTTCCAGGCTTCCCACAAAGCTCTTGCCGGGAAGTGTTTCCTCCAGAGGATTTGCAATTCCCGCCAGTTCCAGAATGGAAGGAAACACATCATATCCGCTGACCATGTCCATGCATACTTTTCCCTGGGAAACCAGACCCGGATAAGAAATCAGGAAGGGAACCTTCACGGCAGAATCATACATGTTTAAAGGAAAGGTTCCGTTTCCCTTTCCCCAAATCCCGTGATGTCCCATACAGTTGCCGTTATCCGACGTAAATATGACAACAGTGTCATCTTTCAGCTCCTTTTCCTCCAGAGCATCCAGAAGACGGCCTATCTGTTCGTCCATGGCGCTGACAGCCGCAAAATATCCCCTGAGATTCACCTTTCTGCGTCCCGTGCCGTATACCGGCCCAGTCACCAGATCCGGATGGTCCGGCACATCCGGCAGGCTTTTAAAATCACAGTTGTCATAATATTCAATCCATTTCCGGGGGTGATGTTCTTCTTCCCAGGGCGTATGGGGTGCCGTGTAATGGATCCCCATATAAAAAGGCCCGTCTTTCCCTTCCATCTCCCCCAGATAATCCAAAGCCTTGTCCGTGAGCAGTTCCGTCACATATTTTCCATGCTCCACATGAATGTCCCCATCTTCCACAATGTCCGGATGATAATAACAGCATCCCCCCAGACCAAGTGTATACCACTTCCGGAAGCCGTGCTGGGGCGTCACACTGTCCCCCAGGTGCCATTTCCCGAAAAGGCTGCAGTGATAACCTTTTTCCGCCAGGATATCCGTGTAAGCAGTCTGTCCCTCCAGATAGGCAATGGGCACATGTTCGCCCCGGTATCCCTGCCCGTAAGGATTTTCCCGCCCCTGGGCCGCAAATTTCACGCCGTCCACATTGCCATCCCGCAGCCAGTCCAGCACCCCGTGGGCAGAAGGGATCCTGCCCGTCAGAAGAGATGCCCTGGCCGGGGAGCACACCGGCGATACACAGAAAAAATTGTCAAACCGCATGCCGCTGCGGGCAATCCGGTCCAGGTTGGGCGTGTACAGCTCCGGTGTCCCGGCACAGTGCATGGCCCAGGCTCCCTGATCATCCGAGAGAATAAATAAAATATTTGGTTTCTTTTTCATGGTGATACTCCTCAAACATCCCCCTGACGAATCCCTTTTACAAAGTCACCGCGTTTCCGGTATAAAGCTGGTAATACTTCCCTTTCTGTTCCATCAGCTGGTCATGGGTGCCCCGCTCTATGATACGGCCCTGTTCCAGTACAATGATGCAGTCACTGTTTTTCACCGTGGAAAGTCTGTGGGCGATCACAAAGTTGGTGCGTCCTTTCATCAGGGCGTCCATGCCCTTCTGAACCAGTTTTTCCGTCCTGGTATCTATGGAGCTGGTAGCCTCATCCAGAATCAGCACCGGCGGGTCGGCAATGGCAGCCCGGGCAATGGCCAGCAGCTGTCTCTGGCCCTGGCTCAGGTTGGCGCCATCCCCGTGAAGCATGGTATCGTATCCGTCCGGCAGACGCCGGATAAAACCATGGGCATTTGCCAGCACTGCCGCCTTTTTCACTTCCTCGTCCGTGGCATCCATTTTGCCGTACCTGATATTTTCCATAACCGTACCGGTAAACAAATGGGTATCCTGCAGCACGATTCCCAGGGAACGTCTCAGGTCCGCTTTTTTGATTTTGTTCACATTGATGGCGTCGTAACGTATTTTTCCATCCTGAATATCATAAAAACGGTTGATCAGGTTGGTTATGGTGGTCTTTCCCGCACCTGTAGCGCCCACGAAAGCGATTTTCTGGCCCGGTTTCGCATATAGCTCAATGTCGTGGAGAATCATTTTGTCGTCATGATAGCCAAAGTCCACATGGTCAAATACCACATCTCCCTTCAGCTCCACATAAGTGGTGGTATCCGAGTCTTTATGGTAATGCTTCCAGGCCCAGAGACCGGTTCTCTCCTGACTCTCCGTCAGTTCCCCTCCGGGGCCGCGCACCGCGTTCACCAGTTCCACATAGCCCTGGTCCACTTCGGGAGTCTCATCCATGAGCTTAAACACCCTGTCCGCACCCGCCAGCGCCATGATAATGCTGTTAAACTGCATGCTGACCTGGTTGATGGGCATATTAAAGGATTTGTTAAAATTCAGGAAACTGGCAAGTCCCCCCAGAGTCAGGCCCGACACACCGGTTATGGCAAGTATGCCGCCCACCACGGCGCAGACCACATAGCTTAAATTGCCCAGCTGCGCGTTTACCGGCCCCATGATATTCGCAAATCTGTTGGCCTGGAACGCGCTGTCAAAAAGCTGGTCGTTCAACTGGTTGAACTGGTCCAGGCTTTCCTGCTCGTGGCAGAACACCTTCACCACCTTCTGCCCCGTCATGGTCTCCTCGATACAGCCGTTCACGGCACCTATGGCCTTCTGCTGTGCCAGGAAATACCGGCTGCTTAAAGAACCGATCTTCTTTGTGGCCACCAGCATAATGCCCACCATCAGCAGTGTCACCAGCGTCAGCGGGATATCCAGGACCAGCATACACACCAGGACACTGACTATGGTTATGGCACTGTTGATCATCTGGGGAATGCTCTGGCTGATCATCTGGCGCAGGGTGTCGATGTCATTGGTATAAATGGACATAATGTCACCATGGGCATGGGTATCAAAATATTTTATGGGAAGCGATTCCATCTTTTCAAACAGATCATTCCGGATATTCCGCAAAGTTCCCTGTCCCACGTTAATCAGAACACGGGACTGCGTAAAGGATGCCAGTACACCCAGCCCGTAGAAGAGTGCCACCCTGCTTATGGCGCCGGCCAGCGGCGTAAAATCCGGGTTATCCCCCCCGATCAGCGGCAGGATGTATGCATCGATCAATGTTCTCATGAACATGGTTCCCTGCAGACTGGCATACACCGATACAAAAATACAGATTACCACAACCACCCAGCCCGCTGCGTAATCCTTTAAAGTATAGCGCATCAGACGTTTAAAAAGCCTGCCGGGGTTTTCTATTTTCGGCCTGGGCCCCCTTGGGCCGCCCGGGCCATGTCCCCCGGGACCACGATTTACTTTCTGGTTTCTATCCTCTGCCATTCACAATACCTCCTGTTCCATTGCCCTTGCGGCAATCTGCCTCCACCTTAATTCTTTTCGTCAAAATCACCGCTGCCGCTCATCTGCGCTTCATAGACCTCACGGTAGATCTCATTGGTCTCAAGCAACTCCTCATGGGAAGCAAAACCGTTTATCTCCCCATCGTGCATGACAATAATTCTGTCCGCATGTTCCACACTGGAGATCCTCTGGGCGATAATCAGCTTTGTGGTGCCCGGTATGGCCTCCGTGAAAGCCTTCCTGATCCTGGCATCCGTGGCAGTGTCCACCGCACTGGTGGAATCATCCAGAATCAGGATTCTGGGTTTTTTCAAAAGCGCCCTGGCAATACAGAGTCTCTGTTTCTGTCCTCCCGACACATTGGTGCCGCCCTGTTCTATGTAGGTATCATAGCCATCCGGCATTTTCCGGATAAACTCATCCGCGCAGGCCAGCTGGCAGGCATGGCGGCATTCTTCCTCCGTGGCCTCCTTGTTGCCCCAGCGCAGATTTTCCAGGATGGTTCCGGAAAACAGGACATTGTTCTGGAGCACTACCGCCACCTGGTTCCGCAGTGCCTCCATATCGTAATCTTTTACATTGACGCCTCCCACCTTAAGCTGCCCTTCCGTCACATCATACAGTCTGCTGATCAGGTTCACCAGACTGGACTTGGCGCTTCCGGTGCCGCCGATGATACCGATGGTTTCGCCGGATCTGATATCCAGGTTAATGTCTTTTAATACCGGAGATTCCGCCTCTTTCTTATAGCTGAAAGATACCTTGTCAAACAAGATGCTTCCGTCTTTCACTTCGTAAACCGGCTGTTCAGGATTTGCCAGGTCGGCCTGTTCCTCCAGCACCTCGCAGATACGTCTTGCGCTTGCCACCGACATGGTGATCATCACGAAAATCATGGAGAGCATCATCAGGCTCATGAGGATATTCATGCAATAGGCCAGCATACTCATCAGCTGTCCTGTAGTCAGACTGTCCTGCACGATCATGTGCGCTCCCAGCCAGCTGATCAGCAGAATGCAGGAATATACCGTCAGGTTCATCACCGGGCCGTTCCATACCACGATTCCCTCTGCCTTACAGAATATTTTGTAAATATTGTTGCTGGCATTCTTAAACTTTTTAATCTCATAGTCTTCCCGCACATAAGCCTTCACCACCCGTATGGCGGACACATTTTCCTGGACGCTTTCATTTAAGGCATCATACTTGGGAAATGCCTGGCTGAAATGTTTTGTGGCCTGGGTGACAATAATGGCCAGCACGCATCCCAGGCCCGCCACTGCCGCCAGGTAAACGCTGGCAAGCCTGGGGCTTATGACAAAGGACATGATCATGGCGCAGATCAGGCTGGCCGGCGCCCTCATGCACATGCGCAGGATCATCTGATAGGCATTCTGCATATTCGTCACATCCGTGGTAAGCCTGGTCACAAGCCCCGATGTGCTGAATTTGTCAATATTGGAAAAACTGAATGTCTGGATATTCTCATACATTGCCTTTCTCAGGTTCCGCGCAAAACCCGCGGAGGCCCGGGAGCCAAACTGACCTCCCAGTATACCCAGAATCAGACTGGACAAGGCCGCCAGCAGCATCAGCCCACCGATAAAATAGATATGTTTCATATTGCCCGCCGTCACGCCATCGTCGATAATGGATGCCATGAGCAGCGGAATGATGGTTTCCATAATAACCTCTCCGATCATGAAAACCGGGGTCAGAACAGAATCTCTTTTAAATTCCTTAATCTGAGCTCCTAATGTTTTCAGCATTTTCCGCACTTCCTTTCCAAACTTATGTTGTGAGTCTGTTTATTCTCCGTTCTCTGCCATCTTTTCCAGATTCCCCATCAGAATACCCAGAAGCCTGCGCAGTTCCTCCACCTCTGTTTCGGACATGCCCTCCAGCATTTCCCGGTTCAGTTCCCTCATATGCTCCTCAAACTGTCTGTGGTTCTGATACGATTCCTCCGTCATCTGGATCCGCTTCAGCCTGGCATCCTTATCCAGGGCTTTGCGCACAATAAGCCCTTCCCGCTCCATAACCTGCAGCGTGTTGGTGGCTGTAGCCCTGGAGATCCGGAATTCCTTTTCCAGGTCCTTCTGGTACACCGGACGGGCCTGGTTATGATATAAATACCCCAGAATCCCGCCCTGCAGCTGTGTCTTTGGATTTTTGTCACATCTGGGTGCGCTTTTATGAATCACCATCTTGATCTGATTGTGAATGGCCCGCAGCACAAATGCAATATCCGCTACCTCTTTCATAAGCTCCTTTCCTCTTCCTGTCTGGCACTGGAAAACACGCCCGGGGCGCATGTTGCGTCAGCAATTATTTTCCTTTTGCGCCCCTGCGCACAAAAAATGTTAGTACACTAACATCATTGTTAGTGTACTAACATTATCTCATTTTACAGTATTTGTCAATTGCTTTTCAGAAATTTATATTTATTTCCATCCCGCTTTATTGTTTTTTTATCTTCATGGTCAGGCTGATGCGCTTCTTGGCTTCTTCCACCCCCAGCACCTGCACTTCCACAACATCCCCCACGCTGACCACATCCAGGGGATGCTTGATAAAGCGGTCTGTGATCTGGGAAATATGCACCAGTCCGTCCTGATGGACGCCGATGTCCACAAACACCCCGAAATCAATTACATTGCGGACGGTTCCCTTCAGAATCATGCCCGGCTTTAAATCCTTCATCTCCAGCACATCACTGCGCAGAATGGGCCTTGGCATGTCGTCCCTGGGATCCCTGGCAGGCTTCTCCAGCTCCTTCAGGATGTCGTCCAGGGTGATTTCCCCTATGCCCAGCTCCTCTGCCAGTTTCCGCCTGTCCTTAATCTGCCTGCCGAACCGGACGGCTATGCTCTCTCCCTGCGCCGGCACATGCGGCATATTCCCAGTCTGGCTGCCTGCCGCGGGAACCTCCCCCGCCGGTGTACCGCCCATGGCGGCTGCCAGCGCCTTACCCATGGCCGTGTTGGTGTTGGACACACGGATTTCCTTCTGTCCCTTCTTACGGGGCGCGGCCGTCCTGTCGTTTTTCTTTCCTTCCCCGGCGGCCTTTTTTCCGGCTGCCGCCTTTTTCTGCTCTTCCCGCACATCTTCCATGGTAAGTCCCAGCTTATCCAGCAGTTTCCCGGCGGCATCATAGGATTCCGGATGGACGCTGGTGGCATCCAGCGGATTGTCCCCGTCCAGGATTCGCATGAAGCCTGCACATTGTTCAAATGCCTTGGGGCCTAATTTCGATACCTTCAAAAGCTGCTTCCTATTGGTAAAACGGCCGTTGGCCTCCCGGTAATCAACGATATTCCGTGCAACTGTTTTGCTGATACCGGATATGTATTCCAGCAGGGAGGCAGATGCCGTATTCAGGTCCACACCCACTTTGTTCACGCTGTCCTCCACCACGCCGCTGAGGGCATCGCTTAATTTTTTCTGGTTCATATCGTGCTGGTACTGGCCCACGCCGATGGATCTGGGATCGATCTTCACCAGTTCTGCCAGGGGATCCTGAAGTCTTCTGGCGATGGATGCCGCGCTTCTCTGTCCCACGTCAAAATTGGGGAATTCCTCCGTGGCAAGCTTGCTGGCGGAATATACGCTGGCGCCCGCCTCGCTGACAATCACATACTGGACAGGCCTGTCCAGCTCCTTAATCAGGTCCACAATGATCTGCTCCGATTCCCTGGACGCAGTGCCGTTCCCCACGGAAATCAGATCCACATGGTACTTTGCGATCAGCTTCTTCAGCTCTCTTTTGGACTCCTCCACCTTATTCTGGGGTGCGGTGGGATAAATCACTTTCGTGTCCAGCACCTTACCGGTGGGGTCCACCACCGCAAGCTTACATCCCGTGCGGAACGCCGGATCCCAGCCCAGCACCACCTTACCGGCAATGGGAGGCTGCAGCAGAAGCTGTTCCAGATTTTTGCCGAATACACTGATAGCGCCATCCTCCGCCTTTTCCGTCATGTCATTGCGTATCTCGCGCTCGATGGCAGGGGCAATGAGACGCTCATAGCTATCCTCTATGGCCTCCTGAATCAGGGGAGTGGTATGGGGATTTTCCGCGGTTATGGTTTTCTTCTCCAGATAACGGCAGATCCTCTCCCGGGGCGCATTTATTTTGACTGTCAAAATTTTCTCGGCTTCCCCCCTGTTAATGGCCAGCACCCGGTGTCCCGCAACCTTCTTCACCGGCTCCTCAAAATTGTAATACATCTCGTATACGCTCTGGACCTTCTCGTCCCGGGCCGCGCTTGTCACAACTCCCTCTTCCACAGTGGCTTCCCGGATGTAGCTGCGGTAGTCCGCATTGTCGGAAATATCCTCCGCAATGATATCCTTTGCACCCTGAACGGCTTCCTCCGGGGTCTTTACACGTCTTTCTTCTTCCGCATCCTCCCCGGTCACATATCTGGCCGCTTCTTCCGCTACCGGCCGGTCTGCCTGCTGCGCCAGAATATACTCTGCCAGCCCTTCCAGCCCTTTCTGCCTGGCCACACTGGCACGTGTCTTTCTCTTGGGTCTGTAGGGACGGTATAAATCTTCCACCACCACAAGCGTCTGTGCCGCCAGAATCTTTTCCCTTAGCTCCTGGGTCAGCTTCCCCTGTTCTTCAATACTGCCCAGCACCTGCTCCTTCTTTTCCTCCAGATTGCGCAGATACACCAGCCGTTCGTGGAGATCCCGCAGCTGCTCATCATTCAGGGAGCCGGTGGCTTCCTTTCTGTAACGGGAAATGAAGGGAATGGTACATCCCTCGTCTATCAGTTTCACGGCGGCTTCCACCTGCCATTTTTCCACCTTCAGTTCGTCCCTGAGTGTGACATAAATATCCATAGTATAACCTTGCCTTTCTTTTCGTATTGCCTGTCGCCATTCATGATTATACTGGAAAATAAGGAAAACTGCAATCCGTAAATCGTTACCCGCTTCCTCCTTAAGCCAGCTTCCCATACACCATAGGGTTTGCGGCACCGCCATACATAAAAGTCCGGAAAAACAAACCGAATTTCACAAATAAGTTACCATAATAACATAAATTTCAAATGTGCATAAAAAGGCTGCCCCATGAAAAGCAGTCCTGGCCGGATGCGGCAATTTTTTATCCCATCCATTCCGGCCCAAAACGCTTTCATACGGCAGCCTCTGCCTGTGCAGATCCGGACCGTCTGGTCCGGCTTCTTATTCTCCCAGGTACATTTTCAGGCTCTCTTCAATTTTGTACAAAGTATCTTCCCTGGACTGTGATCCATTGAGGAAACCCTCCAGACTTTCCACCAGGGTCTCCCTTATCTTGGAATCCTCCCCAACGGGCCGGTCCAGCTTCTCACACAACGCCAGCAGCTGCTCCGCCACTTCCCGGGAATAGGGCTTGCTTTCAAATTCCAGATATCCTCCATCCCCTGTGGAAATCATGGTAGAGGCGCTGTACATGGAACGGTCCTTTTCCGCCAGTTTCTTTATGGAATTCCTGTTTACCGGGAATCCCTCATAGGAATCCATGTCCTGAACCTGTTCCGACAATGCAAAGTTCATGAAATCTTTGGCCGTATCCAGATTCTTGCTCCTGGCGCTGAGTCCCATTTGCATGTAAGGCTGGAAACGGTTTTCGAATGCGGTGTACTCTCCCTTGATATAGTCCACCATGGTCATAGGGAACATACAGGCAACGAATCCTCCCACACTGTTGAAAGCGAGTTTCGCCGTGGAGGGAAGTTCCCATATACCGTAGACCAGCTCATTCTCGGGTCTGGAGGCAATGATACCGCAGTTATCCCCGATGATTTTCAGGTAATCCAGGTATTTCCCCATAACCTCCCTGTCCAGCTGCTTATCCTTCACGATCTTGTCACAAAAATAAGGATAAAATTTATCCACCAGTTCCGCCACGGTCTGGGATCCCATGTAACTGTAATCCGCATTCTGCAAAAATTCCGCCAGAGATTCTATTGTTCCCATCTCTTCTTTTGTAATATCCCTTCCCATGGCCATGTTAAAGCCGAACTGCAGGGGCACCACATATCTTTTTCCGTCCTCCCGTCTGTAACTGCCCGTAATATTGGACAATATCTGCCCGCTATCCTCCAGAGGCTTCACCACATCCTCCAGATTTTCCAGCAGTCCCTTCTCCGCATAGGAGTCCATGTTCAGATGATCCATTACCAGAATATCCGGCGCCTCGTCTCCCATAAGCATGGTATTCAGTTTCTGATAGACAGTATCATAGTCCGGGATTCCCTCATAGTACATGGGGTATTCGGTTTCAATATCGATCATGACTTCCGGATGCGCCTTATGATACATCGTCGCCGCCTGCTTCAGCAGGGAATTTTCATACACTGTGTACAGTTTCAAAACTTGTGTCACTTCCGAAACCGCATCCGGGTCAAATACATAACGGTTCAGTTTCATCCCATCTCCGGTCTCGAACAGCGCATAGACAGTCCCGTCCTCCAGGGCGGCAAAATCCAGGCACCAGCAGTCCGATATGGCGAAATCCGTGTCCATGCCCTCTATCAGCTTCTGCCATTCCCCTTCTGCATTACCGCCTTCCAGCCGGAAAATACCATCCTCTCCTCCTGCAAACAGCGTGCCATCTTTCAGAACTGCCAGGGCCATGCTGCCTGCCCCGCCAAAGACAACGGAACTGTCTCCGGAGCCGTTCCCGGGATGTGGAATGGACGTCATATTGCCGCTCTTTCCTTCCGCACGCTTTTCAAATTGTGTTCCGGAATTCAGATAGACATTTTTTCCATCCGTTATGACGCTGCCCTCGTAAAAAGAGTTCGCCGGTTCGCTCTCTATCACGCTTCCGTCCTCACCGGAGAGAATGTCCACGGATGTATAGGATACTGTCACCAGAGTGCCGTTTTCCAAAGCCGTCAGCCCCTGCACCATTTCAAAACCGCCCGTGTCTTCATTGGAGACAGTCCACTTTTCCGGTGTAATCTCTTCCACGGAATCTCCCTGCCCCTTCCAGAGATGCCCCATAAAGATTCCATCTTCCGTATACCCTGCGTACAGGTACTGTTTTCCATCTTTCCCGTACGCCAGTTCGGTTTCCATTAATTCACTTTCCGGCAAATCCATATTTTTCAGCCAGCCCTGGGTCACATCCGCAAAACCCGCATCCTGCTGTTCCCATTCCTGCAGTACGGTTTTCCCGTTTTCCTGCTTCCATGTCAGCAAGTGCACGCGTTCTTCCTGCACAAACATCTGTGCCACCTGGCTGCCTGCCAGCCCTTCCGGCAAAGTCTCCTGCCGCTCCACATATCTGCCCTTCTCTGTGCCGGCCGCGGCGCCGCCGCTTTGCTGCCCGGAATCGCTTTCCGCTCCTTTGTCAGCTTTCCCGCATCCGCCCAGTATACCTGCCAGAAGTGATATGACCGCCAGAAACGCCACACCTCTTCCACACTTTGCTTTTTTCATTTTCCTGCTGCCTCCTCGTCCGGCCCGCCTGGATTTGACAGGCCTTTTTCATAATCAATTTCATGGATATCTTATCAGGAAAATGTCAATTGCCTGTGACTGACTTGTGCCTAAGTTGTAAAATCTGATTCCCTGTCCTGTATTCCCCCGGAACATGTCTGCTCATTGTTCCTCTAATCATTGAGGAGACTCTCCAGGTAGAAATGAACATTGTATATTTCCGCCGCTTCTGCCAGCTCCCCTTCGGTCTTTGCCACCACAATGCTGCTGGTCTTTGCATGCGCAAACAGCATTCGGTCCCCCATGGCCTGGTATATGGCAATATCCTCCGTCCCCCACATAGCGTCTTTATCTTCCACCAGTATAAAATTGCCGCCTATGCCGAAGGATTCCGCATAATTCCACAAAAGCTCCATGAGTTTCTTATTGGTTTTATCCTGTGAAGGAAAATAACAGACTCCATCCGCATCCAGCACCTGCCCTGTCACTGCGTTGAGAACCAGTGTCAAGTCCAGGTACTGGTTGCTGATGGCTACGGTCCAGTAGCTGAAAATCTGGTTTTCTTCCCTGTCCTCCCCCTGGTTTCCCAAACGCTCCCAAAGGTAACAGTTTACCCTGAACTGCTCCAGACCGGAAAATCCGGTATACCCATCCGGCAGACCGAAAGCAGGTTCTGACAAGCTGACCGTCCCCGCATTCCCCTCCGCCAGGCCGGTTCCATAGTCCGGCGCTCCGAAAAAGGGCAGGAAAAACTCCTCTGCCCAGCGTTTTCCGTACGCAATGGCCTCCGTCATGGACATCTGCCCCGAACGCGGTTCATGAGGCGATACCTCGCCCGGGCCGTGCAGGTTTTCCAATACCTGCAGCAGTTGTTCTTTGGTCAGGTTCTCCCTCTCTGCCTGCACTTCCCCGCTTCCTCCCACTTCTGACTCTGTGGTGACAGGCATTTCCACCATGCCGCTCCTTTGCAGTATACTCATCTCTTCCGCCTCCAGACGGTATTTCACAAAAAACAGCCCTCCCGCGGCAAAGCCAAAGGCAAGCAGGATGCCGAAAACATTGGCAAATTCAAATTTCCACGCTTTCTTCTTCATCTTCTGCCCCGCCTTTCTCACATTTTAATACAAAGCTGACCTCGGTCCCATATCCCTTCCTGCTCTCGAAGACAAGCCTGCTGTTGTGAATTTTTGCAATTCTGTCCGACAAAGCCAGCCCCAGTCCGGCGCCGTGCTGCTTCCTGGACCGGGCTTTGTCCACCATATAAAAAGCTTCCGTAATCCGGGAAAGCTCTTCCTCCTCCATGCCGCATCCATTGTCGCTGACACAGATTCTGTACTCCCCCTCCTTTTGCCGGCCCCATAAGGTAATCCGGCTGCTGCCCGCCTTTATGGCATTGTCCACCAGATTGATCAGCAGGGTTTTCAGCAGGTCATAATCTGCCATCACATAAGCCCTGTCTGCCTGCAGCCGGAATGCAATCTCTTTTTCCGTAAAAAGAGGCTCCAGCCCGTCGGTCACGTCCCGCAGCAATTCATCCGCGGGCATTTCCTCCAGCGGAAAATCCTGCCTGCCCAGCACGGTCAGTTCCATCAATTTCAGGGAAAGCGCTTCCAGGCGCATCCCCTCATTCCAGATATGCCAGGAAGCCCTGCGCACCTCCTCCCTGGGAAGATCTTTCTGATAAATCGTGTCTGCGTAACCGATAATGGAAGTCAGGGGAGTCTTTAGCTCATGTGCGAAATTCGCCACAAAGTCTTCTTTTTCCCTGGCAGCCCTGGAGAGCTCCCCCATCTTTTCCTCCACGGCGCTGGCCATCTGATTAAAGCTTTCCGCCAGTTTTCCCATCTCATCTTTTCCGGACAGTGCAAGCCTTTCCTCATAATAACCTTCCGCCATCCGTCTTGCCGCCCCGGACATTCTTTTCAGGGGATTTGTCAGAAACGCGGATAAAAACCCCAGCAGCACCACACCTGCAGCCATGGCGGCCAGATAACAGCGGAAAAAGAACTGCCGCATGGTCTCCTGCTGCCTTATTGTCTTGCCGATATCCCACTCCGTGACAAAATATACCGAACTTCCCACCTTCTCCTCGTACCCTTTTCCCAGTTCCAGCAAACTACCCACCAGGACGGAGCACCCGGCAGCAGAATTCCGGAACTGGTATACATGGGCTTCTTTGGACAGTCCCTCCAGAAATCCCGCATCCAGGGAGTTTATCTCCGAATAAAGACAATGCCCATCCTCCGAAAAAAATGCCGCGGGAACCGCAATCTCCGCAGCAAGTTCTTCAAACATCAGTTCCGGTGATTCATTCCACAAAAAACGGCCTGCTTCTTCCCACGGATCCTGCCAGGCATAATATTCCCCGGAGATGACTTTATCTTCGGGAAAATCCTGCCTTATAGTTCCATCGGCCTCCTGAATGCTCAGCACAAGCGTAACATCCGAGTAGGTCAGCAAGGCGGACTGGACGGTAAACTTATCATATTGATACTGCCTCAGGGCAAAATCCACCTCCCTTGTCATGCTGCTTTCCATGGAGTAATGGAGCAGAAAATAGCCTGACACGGAAAAAGCCGCACCGAACACCAGCGTACCAAACACAAATATTTTTGTAAAGAGCCGCATCCTATCCCTCCAGCCTGTATCCTATGCGGAATACCGTTTTGATTCGTTCCTCCCAGCCCAGCTTTTTCCGCAGTCTCTGGATATGGGCATCCAGGGTTCTTGTCTCCCCGAAAAAAGGCTCTTTCCACACTTTTTCATACAATCTGTCACGGTATAACGCTATATTCTTATTTTGCACCAGTTCCACCAGCAAATCGAACTCCTTGGCCGTGAGAATCACCGGAAGCCCTCCTTTTGTCACCTGCCTGGAATCCAGAAAAATTGACACATCCTCCAGATCCATCTGCTTTTTGTTGATTCCCATCCGTCTGAGAATGGCTTCCACCCTGGCCAGCAGCTCTCCCACCTGAAAGGGCTTTGCCAGGTAATCGTCCGCCCCCGCCTTCAGTCCCCTGATCCGTTCTTCCACCGCCCCCCTGGCAGTCAGGAAAATAACCGGTGTCCCGGTGGGCCTGATATATTCCAGCAGTTCGTATCCGTCAATCTCCGGCAGCATAATGTCCAGGAGTACCAGGTCAAATCTTCTCTTTTCAATCAGATCGGCTCCTTCCATACCGCCGTGGGCCAGGGTGCAAAGATGCCCTTCCCCTTTCAGGTTCATGGAAATCAGATCCGCAATGGCTTCGTCATCTTCCACTATCAGTATTTCTGCCAAAATGCCACCTCCTGTTTCATTGCCGCCGTTTTTCTTTCCTATTTGTATTATAACTATTATTGTGTCAGATTTGTATACTTGCCGTGAAAAAGCGCCTTCCCGCTCCGGCAGAATTTCCTTCGCATCCCTTCGGTCCCATGCCCGTCCGGCATCCTTGTTCCAGCTTTTTCATTGTCATATGGAAAACCGCCGGAAGTCTTCTCCCGGCGGTTATTGTCAAAATCATTTGTTTTTCCTTATCTCTGTACACGCCCGGATGCATCGCCGCCAGCCAGGGTCTCAACTTCCTTTCTGGATACCAGATTGAAATCTCCCGGAATGGTATGCTTCAGCGCGGAAGCGGCAACGCCGTACTCCAGGGCCGCCTTAAAGTCCTTCCCATCCAGCAGACCGCAGATTACGCCGCCGGCAAAGGAATCCCCGCCGCCCACGCGGTCCACAATGGGGTGAATGCTGTATTCTTTGGAATGATAAAATTCCTTTGTATCCCTGGAATAAATACATGCGGACCAGCCGTTATCCGATGCGGAATGGCTCACGCGCAGGGAGGACACACAGTACTCAAAATGGTAGTCGGCTACCATCTGCTCAAAAATGGACTGATATCCTGCCAGCTCCAGATCCCCGCTGGTGACATCCGTTTTGCCGGGTTTATACCCCAGCACCAGCTCTGCATCTTCTTCGTTTCCAATGCATACATCCACATACTGCATCAGGTTTTTCATGACTTTCTGGGCCTTCTCCGAAGACCAGAGTTTCTTGCGGAAATTCAGGTCCACAGATACCTTTACGCCGTGCTTCCTGGCCGCCTTCAGGGCCTCCTCCGTCAATACGGCAGCCGCGTCGGATACCGCAGGGGTAATTCCTGTAAAGTGAAACCAGTCTGCCCCTTCGAATATGGCGTCAAAGTCAAAATCTGCCACAGTCGCGGTAGAAATGGAAGAATGTGCCCTGTCATAAACCACCTTGGACGGTCTCATGGAAGAACCGCTCTCCAGATAATATATGCCGAGACGTTCCCCGCATCTGGCGATATGCTTTGTGCCCACGCCATACTTCCGCAGGGCAGCCACCGCACACTCCCCGATCTCGTTGTCCGGCACTGCCGTCACGTATTCCACTTCATGCCCATAGTTTGCCAGGGATACAGCCACGTTTGCCTCTCCGCCGCCATAATTTACGTCAAATTCATCTGCCTGTATAAACTTCTCAAAATTGGGGGTAGACAGCCTCAGCATGATCTCACCCATGGTAATTACCTTCGCCATTGTTCTCTTTTCCTTTCGTTCATTCTAGTTCCAGACAAAATCCCTGCCTGCTCTTCAGGAGAATTCCTCTTCTTCGCTTCCTAATTCTCCTGATGCAGCTCTTTTGTCTGGAGTCTCCATTTTTTTCGTTCCAGACAAAATCCCTGCCTGCTCTTAGCTCCTTTGTCCGGAGTTTCTGTCTTTTTGTTCCGGCATCCCTTACTTCTGGAGAAGATGGACTGCAAAGCCGCCGATTTCTTCTTTCAGGTAAATGGCATTGATCTTGTCACCCTTCATGATAGGCGCTTCAAATTCTGCCCCCAGCACAGTGCTCATATAATTGATGGCCCTCTCAATATAATTCGTCCTGATAGCAATATGGCCGTGGGTTCCCCTGCCATGGGAGTTCAGGACTTCCACAATCGTTCCTGCAAAACTGCCGCCGCTGCCTACCTTTATGGATGTACCGAACAAAAATGCAAGCCTCCTGACCGTCTTGTCAGCTTCTTCCTTGCTCTCCGAATTGACGCCGATATGGGCCAGTTCAAATCCCAGCATGGTCTGAACCGCTTCCCTGGTCAGCTGCTCAATCTTGTCCCAGGCGCCATCATTGATCAGATCACCGGGAACCATCCAGGAGCCGCCGCAGGCAATGATTTTGGGAAAATCAAGATAGGATGTCAGGTTTTTGGCATTGATCCCGCCTGTAGGCATAAACTTCATGTTCACATAGGGAGCCGCCATCGCCTTGATCTTGGCCAGGCCGCCGGACTGCTCTGCCGGGAAAAATTTTACAACATCCAGTCCCAGTTCAATGGCCTGCTCAATGTCGGAAGGACTGGAAGTGCCGGGAGTGATGGGTACATTTTTTTCCATACAATATCTGACGGTTCTCGGATTCAGTCCGGGGCTGACAATGAATTTCGCACCGGCTTCCACCGCCGCGTCAACCTGCTCCGCATTCAGCACAGTGCCGGCGCCCACGCACATGTCAGGAAAACTCGTGGTCATGATTTTGATTGCTTCCGCTGCGGCACCGGTGCGGAATGTAACCTCTGCGCAGGGCAGCCCGCCCGCGCACAATGCCTTCGCCAGGGGAAGCGCATCCTCAGCCCTGTCAATCTTCACAACGGGTACTATACCGATTTTTCTGATCTGCTCTAATACTGCGTTCATTTTCCCTCTTTTCCGCATGTTCTCATGCTTTTTCAATTTTATTCAGACTTTTCCTGTCCTTTTTCCGCACCTGCCTGCAAATTTTCCGGCGGCATAAGTATTTTACCCTGCCAGCACTTCCCGCACTGCCTGGGTGGTCCTGTCGCATTTGCAGTTTGCAAAGAAATATTTCTGGAAATTTTCCCCTGCCAAAGCGCCTTTCACCAGAGTCCGGTCCAGATTCTTTAAAATCGTCACAATATCAGTATGAGTCACTTCTTTCACTTTATCCAGAATTTTTTTGTTTCTCTGCTCAGGCTCCACTCTCTCAGGAGGATATCCCCCGCCGCCGGGCGCGCAGAAAAGCTTTTCAAAAATATACTGAAGATTCAGTTCCCCGCCCCATCCGAAATTCTCCGCAAAGGGAATTGCCACACAGTTTCCGTCATTGACCTGGGAGAACAGATAGGCATCCAGCGGGGATGCAATATGTCCGCACAGTACCCTGGGAAAAGAATTGCAGGCCAGCATGGCGCCTTCCCCGGTACCGCAGCCCGTGATGCAATAATCTGCCGCACCGGAATTCAGCAGCACCGCTGCCAGGATTCCGTTCTGGACATAGGTCAGGGAATTGGGATCCTCCGCACCGTACATGCCATAGTTAAACACTTCATGGCCCATGGGTTCCACTACCTTTTTCAGGGTAGCACAGATCATTTCATTCTTGGCCGCCTGGCTGTTTTCATTTATGATTGCTATTTTCATGGGTTTTACCTCCGATTATGTCTGTATCATGCGTCCCTTCCCTGCCTGTGGCCGGTCATTCCGGCCCCGTCTTCTTTCGGAAGGATCATGCTGAAACCTTTTTCCTCAGTCCGGCTGCTTTCCGATGTACGCCAGAATTCCGCCATCCACGTACAGAATGTGTCCGTTCACGGCATTGGATGCCTCGGAAGCCAGAAATACTGCCGGGCCGGTCAGTTCCTCAGGCTTTAACCACCTGTTCGCAGGTGTCTTGGCACAGATAAACTGGTCAAACGGATGCCTGCTGCCATCAGGCTGGATTTCACGCAGGGGCGCCGTCTGGGGCGTCTCGATATATCCGGGCCCCAGGCCATTGCACTGAATATTGTACCGGCCGTATTCGGAACAGATATTTTTGGTCAGCATCTTCAGCCCGCCTTTTGCAGATGCATACGCGGATACAGTCTCCCGGCCCAGTTCTGACATCATGGAACAGATGTTGATAATCTTCCCGTGTCCTTTTTTGATCATGGAAGGAATAACCGCCTTTGATACAATAAAAGGTCCGTTTAAGTCAATGTCTATCACCTGCCTGAACTGGGCTGCCGTCATCTCTGTCATGGGAATCCTCTTGATGATACCGGCATTGTTCACCAGAATATCGATGACCCCCACTTCCGCTTCTATCTTTGCAACCAGTCCGTTGACCGCGTCTTCATCCGTCACATCACATACATAGCCATGGGCACTGATTCCTTTTTCGGCATAAGCCGCCATTCCCTTGTCCACCAGTTCCTGGTTAATATCATTGAAACAGATAACCGCACCTGCCTCTGCATAGGCAGCCGCTATGGCAAAACCAATTCCGTAAGAGGCGCCCGTCACCAATGCAACTTTTCCTTCCAGTGAGAAGTTTGTAAATTCTGACATTTTCCTTTTCTCCTTCATATTAGTCCCGTCTCTCTTGTGACGGTTTTTATTTTATCCGTCCCACACCGGTCTCCTGTGACGGATCCGGGCAGTCATTCTGCCCTTGTCAGTTTTTCCCGGGGACTTTACATCAGGTCCTTCATGGCAATGCCGTCCATGTCGTCAAAGTCCTGGTTCTCTCCCACCATCCCCCAGATAAAGGTGTATGCCCTGGAACCGCATCCCGAATGAATGGACCAGCTGGGAGAAATCACCGCCTCCTCATTCCGCACCACAATATGGCGCGTCTCTGCCGGCTCTCCCATGTAATGCATCACAAAGGCATCCTGCGGCATCTCGAAATACAGATAAACTTCCATACGTCTGTCATGGGTGTGGCAGGGCATGGTATTCCACACACTTCCGGGTTCCAGCCTGGTCATTCCCATTTCCAGCTGACAGCTCTCCACCTGTCCCGGAAGAATATATTTGCAGATTACACGGTGGTTCGCATCCTCAAGACAGCCCAGCTCCACCTTATTTTCGTCTTTTACAATGACCACGCCTTCCTCCGGCTCTCCCTGGGGCCTGATCAGTACGGTAGGGCATGTCCTGTGGGCAGGTGCGGAGTTCAGATAGAACTTTGCCGGACTGGACGCGTCATCACTGGCAAATACAATATCCCTGGATCCCATGCCGATGTACATGGCTTCCTTGAAACCTACTTTGTACACCCTGCCGTCCACGGTGACGGTGCCCGCCCCTCCGATATTGATGACACCCAGTTCTCTCCTCTGGCAAAAATACTCTGCCCTCAGTTCCTCTCCCGCTGTGAGCCTGACAGGTTCCACCGGCACTGCCGCACCCGTAATAATCCTGTCAATGTGGCTGTATACCAGTCTGATCTCACCGGCCGCGAAAAGATCCTGAATCAGAAACTCTTCCCGCAGACGCTGGGTGGTATAATGCTTCACATCCCTCGGGGATACTGCTGTTCTAAGTTCCACCTTTGCACCTCTCTTTCTTTTCTCGAAATCAGATTTTTACTATGAAACAGAATCTTGCGGGGGATAAAAAAGCGCAGACTGTCCCTATA
>CAJTLR010000060.1 GCA_910577185.1 uncultured Acetatifactor sp. | reverse complement strand
AGCCGGAAAGGGAGAACCCATGTAAGGGGCACCGGGGATACAAAAACCGAAAAAGACGGGGCAGCCTGACCGGGCCGCGGGGAGCCGGAAAGGGAGATCCCATGTGAGGGGGATGCCGGAGATACAAAAACCGGAAAAGACGAAGCAGTCTGACCAGGCCGGGGAGAGCCGGAAAGGGAGATACCTTGTGACATGGATGCCTGGGAAGGGCGTGCACGGAAAGTGGTAAGAATGATTCTGGGAAAGGGTCAGGCAGTTTTGGAAGGGACAAAGCCATGTGACATGGATGCCCGGGAAGGGCGCGAGCGGAAAGTGGTAAGAATGATTCCGGGAAAGAGCCTGGCAGGGACGGCAGAAAGGCATGGATAAGCTTATGCAGCATGTGTTTATCATAGGTTCCAAAGGGATACCGGCCCGGTACGGAGGCTTTGAGACCTTTGTGGAGAAGCTGACAGAGGGTAAGAAAAGCAAAAACATACAATATCATGTGGCATGTATGTCAGGAGAGAAAGAGGACTTCTGGCACAACGGAGCGCACTGCTTTCCGGTAAAAGTGCCTGACATCGGCCCCGCGAAAGCCGTTTATTATGATGTGGCAGCTTTCCGGTACTGTAACCGGTATATCAGGGAACATGGCATCCGGGGAGCCATTGTGTATGTACTGGCCTGCAGGATAGGACCATTTATCAAATATTGCAAAAAAAGCCTTTGCAAAATGGGAGGCAAAGTATATGTCAATCCGGATGGGCATGAATGGAAGCGGGCAAAATGGAACTGTATCATTAAAAAATATTGGAAACTGTCGGAAAAGTGGATGGTGAAATACAGCGATCTGCTGATCTGTGATTCAAGGAACATAGAAAAATATATACAAAAGGCTTATCCAAAATACAATCCCAGGACTACCTACATATCCTATGGCGCCGTGAGGGAAAAGTCCGCGCTGCGTGAGGACTCTGCCCGGTGGCAGGCATGGACTGCCGGACACGGAGTGACGCCCGGAGAATATTTTCTTGTGGTGGGAAGGTTTGTGCCGGAGAACAATTACGAAACCATAATAAAGGAATTTATGAAATCTTCTGTCTCCAGGGATCTTGTGCTGGTGACGAACGTGGAAAAGAATCGCTTTTATGAAAATCTGAGAAAAAACACAGGATTTGAACAAGACCGGCGGATTAAATTTGTGGGAACCATATATGACCAGGAGCTGCTGCGGAAAGTACGGGAGGAAGCCTTTGCCTATATTCACGGCCATGAGGTGGGGGGAACGAATCCCAGCCTTCTGGAGGCGCTGGCCTGTACGGAAGTAAACCTGCTGCTGGAGGTTGGTTTTAACCGGGAGGTGGCAGACAAGGGCGCGCTTTACTGGGGCAAAAAGCCGGGAGATTTACGCAGGCTGATAGAAAACTGTGAAAACATGGGAGAAGCGGAAAGAAAGATTCTGGATGAACTGTCCGCGGGCAGAATAGAGGAGCAGTTTGGCTGGGATAAAATTATCCGGGAATATGAAGGCGTGTTCGGATTGGCGGGTACAGGAGATGGATCATGTGTGCAATGAAAACAAAAATCAAAAAAATGATTCGCAGCGTGGATAACCGCTACTATACTGCCGCCATCAGACGGGCCGAACATCTGAAAATCCGGGACAAAAAAGATTTGTGGATGCAGGTCAGGCTGACCCGGGAACAGATAAGAGAAATTCAGCGTATCTGGGGAGAGCATGCTGACACCAGGTGGCACAGATATTATCAATATTTTACCGGAAAATTTGATCCCCGGTACGTACCGGAAATTTTTTATTCCTGCAATATGGAACTGGTGCTGAACCCCAGAAAAATGGCAAAGGAAATGGAAGATAAGGCAAGGATTCCGATTCTTTACGGGTCGGTACCGGATTTGAAAATTCCCAAAACCATAGTGTTAAATGCATCGGGTATTTTTTACGACGGGGAAGGAAATGTTCTGTCAAAGACAGCCGCATCGGCCCTTGTAAAAGAGTATCTGGAAAACCATTCAAATGCAATCCTGAAACCCACCAGGGAGACAAATTCCGGAAAAGGAGTTGTGTTACTGGATAAAAAGCATTTTGATGATTTTACGCCGGGAGAAAATTACATCATACAGGAACAAATTGTGAATCAGGAAGACATTCGCAGACTGAATCCTGATTCACTGAATACCATGCGTATAATGACGTATATTTGTAAAAACCGGTATTGGTGTGCTCCGGTGGTGCTGCGGATAGGAAACGGAACAGGCCATTTGGACAACGCGCATTCCGGGGGGGTATTTATTGGAGTGGGCAGGGAGGGAGAACTGCAGCCATATGCCTTTTCGGAATATGGAAATAAGTATCAGAGGCATCCGCACAGCGGACTGGTTTTCCACAAATATAAACTTTCAGGCGTGGACAGCGCCGTGAGGGCAGCCATAGCGTGCCATAAAAGAAATCCGCATATGAGAATGGTGTCGTGGGACCTTACGATTGACAGGGAAGGCAGTCCGGTTCTGATAGAAGCCAATCTGACCAACCAGTCGGTATGGATTCCGCAGATTGCCCACGGAGAGGGCGTTTTTGGGGATCATACAGAAGATATGCTGGAAGAGTGCAGAAACATGGCGCAGAGATAGGAAAACGGATGGAAAACAAACAGAGAAATGGATGGGAGAGAGTACATGCTGGATTATAATGTTGAATTGTCCGGAAAGACTGTTCTTGTCACAGGGGCGGCGGGATTTATAGGCGCCGGCCTTGTCAAAAAATTATTGGAAACCATAAAAGCAGTAAAGATTGTGGGGATCGATAATCTGAATGACTATTATGACGTGAGTATAAAGGAAAAGAGACTGGACGAATTAAACGCGTATCAGGATTTCAGGTTTATCAGGGGAAATATCGCCGACAGGGAACTGGTGAGAAGTGTTTTTGCAGAATACAGACCGTCCGTGGTAGTGAATCTGGCAGCCCAGGCGGGAGTGCGTTACTCCATTACAAATCCGGACGCATATATGGAAAGCAATATCACGGGATTTTACAATATTCTGGAAGCATGCAGACATTCTTATGATGACGGGGAGGCCGGCGTGGAGCATCTGGTATATGCGTCTTCGTCCAGTGTCTACGGGGGAAATAAAAAGGTTCCCTACAGCACGGAAGATATGGTGGATCATCCGGTGAGCCTGTATGCCGCAACCAAAAAGACCAACGAACTGCTGGCGCATTCCTACAGTAAATTGTATAACATTCCGGCCACGGGCCTGCGCTTTTTCACCGTTTACGGGCCGGGAGGCCGGCCGGATATGGCATATTTCAGCTTTACGGAAAAGCTGCGGGAAGGCCGTACCATTCAGATATTCAATTACGGTAACTGCAAAAGGGATTTTACATACATAGATGATGTGGTGGAAGGGATAGTGCGTGTCATGCGGAAGGCTCCGGACCGTGTCAACGGGGAAGACGGACTGCCTTTGCCGCCCTATAAGATATATAACATAGGAAACAACAAGCCGGAAAACTTGCTGGATTTTGTGACTATTTTGCAGGAAGAACTGGTCAGGGCCAATGTGCTTCCGGCAGATTTTGATTTTGAAAAACACAAGGAACTGGTGGCCATGCAGCCCGGAGACGTGCCGGTTACATATGCGGATATCAGCCTGCTGGAGAAAGATTTCGGATACAGACCAACCACGGATTTACGGTACGGACTGCGGAAATTTGCCCAGTGGTATAAAGATGATTATATGAGATAAATGATAGGCACAAAAGGAAAAGAACAGTGGACATGAAGGTAATTATTGTGAATTACCGCTATTTTATTGCGGGCGGACCTGAAAAATATATGTTTAAATTTATGGAAGCGGCACAAAAAAGAGGAATCGAGGTGATTCCCTTTTCGGTGAGCAATCCGCGGAATGAGAAGACCCCGTACAGCAAATATTTTGTAAAACCCCGTTCCGACGCGTTACTGTATCAGGATATGAAGTTTTCCGTAAAAAATATGTACGGCATGGCAAGGGCCACTGTGTGGAATTTTGACGCGGAAAGAAGGCTGCGGAAGCTGATCAGGGACACAGGGCCGGATGCAGTATACATTTTACATGAAATCAATCACTTATCGCCCTCTGTCATCAGGGCGGCAAAAAAAGAAGGTGTCAGGGTGGTGCACCGGATATCCGACTTTTTCATGTTTTGCGCCAAATATGATTTCCTCTATGAAGACGAAATTTGTGAGGCCTGCCTTCATGGAAACTATGCCAGGGCTTGTAAACAAAAGTGTGTGAAAGGTTCCGGAATGGGGACATTATTGAGAATCTTTGCAATGCGGATTTATGCAAAGCTGAAAATTTTTGAGGATGTAGACCACTATATATGTACTTGTGATTTTTCCAAAAACAAGCTGGCAGAAGGGGGAATTCCGGAAGATAAAATAACCTGCATCCCGACTTTTATTGATTCCTCAGGCATAACACCCTCCTATTCCTGTGACAGATACTTTTTGTTTCTGGGCAGAATGGCACGCCAGAAAGGGGTCAGGTATGCGGTGGAGGCCATGAAATGGCTGAAGGATACCGGATATGTCTTAAAGATAACGGGAACGCTGTCCGATTCCCGGGAAGACATGGAGATCCGGAATGAAATTTGTGAAAACGGCCTGGAAAATAAAGTTGTTTTTACGGGATTTTTGCAGGGACAGGAACTGGAAGAACTGATTTCCAGGGCGGCATGTATTGTCTGCCCGGCCATCTGGTATGAGAATATGCCCAATACTGTCATAGAAGCCTATGCCCACGGGAAACCGGTAGTTGCCTCCAGAATCGGAAGCCTGGCAGAAATTGTGGACGATAATGAGACCGGAATGCTCTTTGAAATGAAAAATTCTGCGGAACTGGCAAAAAAACTGAAAATGTTTACGGAAGACCGGACATTAAGTGAAAAGCTGGGAAGAAATGCCAGGGAGAAGTGTGAGAAAGACTATGCGGAAGACATACATATGGACAGGGTAATCAGGGTTTTGGAAGGAGCATAGGGCAAAATGAAGATAGTTGATAAAATCATTCATCCGGGGGAAGCTGTTTTTTCCATGGGCATGCGGGGCGGATTCCGGTTTCTGGACGACGAATCTTACCTTAAAATGATGTACCGCTGCAGATTCGGAAAAAAATTAGATCTTCAGCATCCCAAAACATTTAATGAAAAAATACAATGGCTGAAACTGCATAACAGGGATCCCTTGTATACAAAATTAGTTGACAAATATGAGGTGAAAAAATATGTGGCCGACAAAATCGGAGAGGAATATATCATTCCCACACTGGGCATATGGGATTCCTTTGACGACATTGACTTCCACAGTCTTCCCGGCCAGTTTGTGCTGAAATGCACCCATGACAGCGGGGGCGTGGTGATATGCAGGGACAAGGAGAATCTGGATATGGGGGCGGCCAGGAAGAAAATCTGCAGGTCGCTGAAACGGAATTATTACTGGGCGGGGAGAGAATGGCCCTATAAGAATGTGAAACCCAGAATTATCGCGGAAAAATATCTGGAGGACAAGTCGGAATACGGACTGAAGGACTATAAATTTTTCTGCTTTGACGCCCTGGTAAAGGCCCTGTTTGTGGCCACGGACAGAATGAACCAGAAAACAGAGACAAAGTTTGACTTTTTTGACGCGGAGTTCCGGCGTCTTCCCCTGAAAAACGGACATCCCAACGGGGAAGAGCCGGTAAGGTGCCCGGAATCCTTTGGACAGATGAAGAAACTGGTGGAAATGATTGCACGGGATATTCCCCATGCAAGAGTTGATTTTTATGATGTGGATGGCAGGATTTACTTTGGGGAGATCACCTTCTATCACTGGAGCGGGCTGGTTCCTTTTGAACCGGAAAAATGGGACACTATATTCGGTGAGTGGATCAGAATACCGGATGGCTCGGGGGGGTAATTCTCACCGGACCGGAAGGAAACATGCTGTATGTTCACGGGGGAGACAAACTGATACAGGAAAAAAACAGAAACGGCAGTGATTCGTTAACCGACTATAAATTTTATTGTTTTCACGGAATTCCGGCATTTTTCTACATATCAGAGGGCCTGGAAAATCATAAAACGGCCCGCATCAGCTTTCTGGAAACGAACTGGGAGAAAGCGGCGTTTCAGAGAAGAGACTATCTGCCTTTTGAAAAAATACCGGATCAGCCGGAAAATTTTGATGATATGAAGAAAATTGCAGGGGAGCTGGCAGAGGGTTTTCCGTTTCTGCGGGTGGATTTGTATTCTGTTTCCGGGCAGGTATATTTTTCGGAGATCACGTTTTATCCCTGCAGCGGATTTATGCTTTTTTCCCCGGAAACAGCGGATGAAAAAGTGGGAAATCATTTGGTTGGAATGTTTGAATAAAAGTGCCGGGGGAAGGTTTTATGATGAAAATCGGTCTGTGTGTAAGATATGATTGCAATAATTTTGGCAGTATGCTGCAAATCCTGGCGACACAGAAAATGATCACCAGATTTGGCGGGGAATATGAAATTATCAGATATGATAAGAAAACGCCTTTTTTTATGCTGACGAATATCACCCGGATTTTTAATCCGTATTTTATGCGCGGCAAAATAAAACGTCTGGAGAAGCAGTTTAAAATCAGAAGATATCCTGATATATGTAAGGGAAACCAGGAAAGAGTCCGGCGGATCGGGGAATATAGAAAAAAATATATCGGCCCTTATTCTGCCGTGCGAAAGGGATACGGACAGCTGGTCCGGGGCGCGGAAGAATATGATGCGGTGATGGTTGGCAGTGACCAGCTGTGGACGCCTGCGGGCATAAAAAGTAAGTTTTATAATCTTCTGTTTGTGCCGGACAATGTGAGAAAGATATCCTTTGCGACAAGCTTCGGCGTAAGCAGGATACCCAGATACCAGGAAAAAATGACACGCCGGTATCTGGAGCGAATGGAATATATCAGTGTGCGGGAAATAGGGGGGGCGGGTATTATCAGACAATTAACAGGAAGAGATGTCCTGGTTGCCCTGGATCCCACATTGTTATATACGGGAGAAGAGTGGAACGAAATGTTTCCGGAAGAAAAGAAGAGGGAACAGCCTTACATTTTTGCCTATTTTCTTGGCAGCAATGCCGCTCACCGGGAGGCTGTAAAATCATGGGGCAGGTCCATAGGGCTTCCGGTTGTCACAATTCCTTTCATGGATGAATTTGTGGAATGTGACCTGGAATTTGGAGAAGAGCAATTATATGATGTGGATCCGGTTGACTTTCTGAATTTTATCAGGGGGGCGGAATATATCTGCACGGATTCCTTTCACGGTTCCGTCTTTTCCATATTAAGCCATAAGCAGTTTATGACGTTTAACAGAACGGACAATAACGACAAACAGACAAGCAATTCACGTATTGACAGTTTGTTTGAACTGCTGGGTCTTCAGGAGCGCAGGTATCACCCTGAAATCAATTTGGCCGGTGCAATGAAAAAGGCAATTGACTATAATGCGGTGGAAGAAAAGCTTGCGGGATACCGCCGGGAGACATTTGATTTTCTGAAAGAGGCGTTGGGACGGCAGCCGTGAAGCGGGATTTTATCAGGGGATGACGAGAAAATGATCAGAATTTTGGACAAAGCCAAGTGCAGCGGGTGCACTGCATGCGTGAATGTATGCCCAAAGGGGTGTATCAGTATGAAACCGGATGAAGAAGGTTTTTTGTATCCGCATGTGGAACAGTCGGAATGTGTGGAATGCGGCAAATGCGAAAAGGTATGTCCTGTGCCGCATCCGTTTGCGGACAAAAAAGGACAGCGCCCGGAAGCGGTCATTGCAAGGACCGGAAACGAAAAGATACTGCAGGACTGTACTTCGGGAGGCGTGTTCACGGCAATGGCGCTGGCGGTGATACAGGATGGCGGTGTGGTGTTCGGCGCGGTGTACCGGGAGGACTTTTCCGTTGCCCATGAAAAAATAGAATCGGCCGCAGAAATACACAGGCTGATGGGATCAAAATATGTACAAAGTGAAATGGGGACAGTATTTTTGCAGGTCAGGGAGGAGCTGGACAAGGGTAGAAAGGTGCTGTTTTCCGGGACACCCTGCCAGATTGCGGGAATCAGGAACTTTTTGGGGAAAGACCATGATACTCTTTTTCTGGTTGACCTGGTATGCCATGGAGTGCCTTCTCCAAAGCTTTGGATGGCATATGTGGATTATGTGCAGAAAAAATATGGAAAATTGCAGTATGTGAACTTTCGCAGTAAGAGGCTGGGCTATCATGTGAGCGTCATGGAAGAACGGTTTGAAAACGGCAGAATCCGGATAGGAAGCGCCAGGACCAATCTGATGTCCAAATGTTTTTTCCGGGACGTGGCAGACCGGCCCATATGCTACGGATGCCCTTTTAAGACAGTAAACAGATGCAGCGACCTGACAATCTTTGACAGCTGGCACGCGGGTGATCTGGCAGAAGGCTTAAAGGATGATGACAGAGGCTATACTTCCGTATTGATTCAGTCTGAAAAGGGAAAATTCTGTCTGGGAAAATACGGAACAGAATTAAAACAGTATTTTGCAGAACCAATGAAATTGCTGAAGGCAGATGGAAGGATGGCGTTAAATTCCGTTCAGAAACCGGCAGAACGGGATACCTTTTACATCAGGCTGAACCGGGACGGAATCGGGAAGACAGTGGAGGATATGATGCCCATATCCTGGAAAGACCATGCCATAGAGAAATTGAAAATCATTCTTTATAAAACGGGAGTTTTGAAGCTGCTGAAAGTAAAGCGCAAGTAAGCATGAAAGAATACGCAGTACGCCGAAGCAGGGAGGGAGATTGTTGCTTTTAAGTATTATTATTCCTGTATACAATACTCCGGCCGAAAAACTGGAGAGATGTTTTGCATCCATTCAGTACCCGGAGGATATCGAATATGAAATCATTGTGGTGGACGACGGCTCCCGGACCCGGGTGGGCGACTATATCACAGAGTATAAAATGCATGAAAAGAGAATGCAGTATGTATATCAGGAAAATGCGGGGGTGAGTGCGGCCAGAAACAAGGGGATACAGCTGGCAAAAGGGGCCTATGTGATGTTTGTGGATTCCGATGACACTGTCATACCGTACAGCCTGGAAGCAGGTGACTTCTCCCGGGGGGCGGAAATCATTTTTCTGGATATAATGGTCCGGGAAAGAAGGAAGGAATATGTCAGGAAATCCTTTGAAGGACACAGTGCCGTGCTGGATAAGAAAGATGTTTTGACAAGAGCAATTACAACCAGCAAAATCAACGGACCATTCGGAAAACTGTTTGACAGGGATTTTTTAAGAAGTAGACAGCTTTTTTTCAACACCGGGATGATTCAGGGGGAAGATGCCGAGTTTGGAATAAAAGCGGTTCTGGCCGCTGACAAAATGATGTATATCGAGCGATGCGTATATCTTTACTGGCATATATTTGCCAGCGGCCAGGACCGGCTGTGCAGGTATCCGGACCAGATTCTGAGAGACAGGCAGATACTATATTCCATGAAAAAAGACATTGTACGGAAGGGCGGTTTTTTTGAAAGTCACACACAGGAAGAGCTTTTGCTGCGGCTGGAGGAAAGCAATATCGATGGTTTGTTCAATATCTGGACATCCCTGTATGTCAATAAGGGCCTGGATCAGAATATAGGCAAAAAGATAGCGGATGAAGCAGACAAGGCCGGAAATCTGGCAGGAAAAAAGATATCCGGAAAGGTAAAAATGAAGTATGATATGCTGGTGCACCATAACCGAAATTTCATAAAAATAGCAGCGGTTTTACGATATATATATATCAGCTTATTTGCGAAATTAAAATAGCCATACCGGAATCAGATACTGTTGAACAGATGGAAGAGAGGACTGATAAAGGATGAAAAATAAAATAAAATTCGCTACATGGTCATTTGCATTTGTCTTATTTACTAATTTATATTATTTTTATCTGATTGACCGTATTGAAGTAAAATTGTCCGGCATTGAGGCCAAGGATATTGCCCTGGGACTGGCAGTGCTGTGGGGCGCTTTCTACTGGATCAGAATGATAAAACTGCCGAATCCGAGGTTCAGATTCCGGTTTTGGATGCTGCTGTTTCTGGCAATGGTTCTGCTCAGTTCGCTGCAGAGTTATTGGCTGTACGGTCAGAGCATTTTTCGCGGTATCGCCCCGCAGAGATGGGTTTTTATCTGGGCCCTGGTGTATTTCCCGTTAAGGAAATGCATTTATCACAATAAGATAGAGCTGAAAGATATTATGAGAATCCTTGTGGTATTCGGCGTGATTCAGCTGGTATTGTTTACGCTGCAGTTTTTCCTGGGAGACGGGGTTTTGCTGCTGCATGTGGGGCGGGGGATCAGGAACGGGAGAACCAGATATTATTATAATCCCATATTTCTTGATTTTTTGTTGTTGCTCAGTCTGGATGGCATTGTAAAAGGTGACAGACTCAGAAAAATATTATATGGGTTCCTGGCTGGATGGGTTTTATTTGAAGTAATGATGGTGCAGCAGTTCAGGGCAACCACTTGTGGTTTAATTGTATGTCTGGGATTGTTTATGATTATTATGATACAACAGGCAAAACATAAGCTTGTGTATTGCATAATTGGCTGTATTGCATTGATTTTTCTGATAAGCACACCGGTTGTTCAAAGTGCGGTGAAGCAGGTCGTAACCAATTCCTTTGATGCAGGTATGCGTATCAGGTCTGTAGGGCGCCAGGTGTATATGCAGGCGTTGAAGCAGCATCCCGTTTTGGGAGGAGGTTATCCAAGCACTTATCATGAACAGGCAATGCAGGCTGTGACAGGTGGAAATCCAGCTGTTTATTTAGTGGATAATGGTGTGTTTGCGCTGGTCTATTTATATGGCGGTATCGGACTTGTCTGGATTGTGACCTTATGGGGAAAACTAATTCAAAATGGAAATCAGATCAGGAAAAGAAGCTCAGAAGCGGCATATTTTTTATTTCCGTTGTTTTGCATGGTAGTATTGACCAATGAAATTCATTGGTACTGGGATTACGGATTTGTCTTTTTTGCCATATTCCTATGTACGGAAGAGAAAAAAATGGATATGCTGGACATCAAGTCAGAGCTTATCTATTTCAATAAATGGATGTCCTCTGCAGGTTCCCGGTTGAGAAAAATATATGAAAAGAGGAATGAAATTCAGAATTAAAAGTTTGATCGGAAAGGGACAAAGTGGTGGGAAAATTGGCAGAGCAAAAATCATTGAAAAAAAATATGCTGATGAATATGATTTTGACGATGTCGAATTTTGTGTTTCCAATGATCACATTCAGTTATGTAGCCAGAGTGCTGATGCCTGCCGGTACAGGGAAAGTAGCTTTTGTGCAATCTGCACTGTCATATTTTTCTTATATTGCAGTTTTGGGAATTCCTTCGTATGGATTAAGGGAATGTGCTAAAGTTCGTGATGACAGAGGAGAACTGTCTCATGTGTTCAGGGAATTGTTATTGATAAATTTTTGTTCCACCATTGTGTCGTATATATGCCTTGGAGCCGCGATGGTTCTGATCCCGCATTTTATACAGTATAGAAGCCTTTTCCTTGTTATGAGTACTGGCATTGTGCTGAAGACGATAGGCGTGGAATGGTTTTATCAGGCATTAGAGGAATATTCCTATATAACAGTGCGGTCACTTGTTTTTAAATGTACGGCGGTTATTTTGACATTTATATTGATCAGGGAACCGGATGACTACATCTGGTATGGTTTTCTGACAATATTTACTTCGTCAGCTTCTAATTTATGTAATTTTTTCAGAGTAAAGAAATACGTATCATTTAGAAAAACCGCAAAGTATCATTTTTCAAGACATTTAAAGCCGATATTTTTGCTTTTTTCCGCTTCGATTATAGTGAGCATATATGCGAATTTTGATGTTGTAATGATTGGTTTTATTAAGTCAGACAATGAAGTAGGATTGTATAATGCCGCATTAAAAATAAAGAGTATTGTGCTGGCGATTTCCATGGCTGTGTCTAATGTATTAATTCCAAGAGTAGCATATTATTTTGAACGGCGGAATGCGGAAAAAATCAAGGAGATTTCAGTAAAATCCCTGAAACTGTCAATGCTTTTTACGATTCCGGTGGCAGTATATATTCTGATCTATGCGGACAATGTAATCCGTTTTGTCTGTGGAAAAGAGTATATGGAGGCTGTTCCCACGGTGAGGATATTGATATTGTGTATATTGCCTCTTATACTGACATATCTGTTTGGACAGCAGTTACTGATTCCCATGGGGCTGGAGAAGCGATATTCACAAAGTGTTTTTGTCGGATTATGGATCAACCTGATTTTAAATTTACTGATGATACCTCATATGGGAAGCCTGGGGGCAGCGATTGGGACGCTGGTGACGGAATGCTGGAATGTTTACTGGATGGGCGGGGGGATTAAGGATTATCGGAATGATATACTGAAAAGGATAGGTTTCTCTAAATATATTGTGGCATTATTATTAGGCGTAATTACCAGCATGACAGTTTATTATATTGTATCTGACTTAACTATTCTGATACAACTGGCAACTACAACAACGTCAATGTTTGGTATATATTATTTTCTTTTACTGTTATATGGGGAAACAACAATCCGTGATATCGTGGCATTTTTAAGGAAAAAAGCGGAGAATCTTTTTTCATAAAGTTATTTTTTGAAAAAACTGGAGAATGGAAACGGATATGAGGGCGGGATATGAAACAATACATAAAAAGAAAAATCAGAAGCGCGGCAAGGAAGATTGCCGGGTTAAACAAAATGCAGGAGGAAATAGACTCCCTGTATTTTTATTTGAACCAATACGCAGACATTCGGAAATTTCCTCCTGCGGAAGGTCCGCTGAGAAAGGTTCAGGAAGGGGATGTACTTCTTCTGGCCATCATGGACAGTATCTGTAAAAGGAACCATCTGCAGTACTGGCTGGATTCTGGAACGTTATTGGGGGCGGTCAGACATGGCGGCTTTATTCCCTGGGATGACGATGTGGATGTATGTATGCCCCGGGAAGATTATAACAGGGCGGTTACTGTTTTTCAAAAGGAGTTTGCAAAATATGGAATCGCGGCCCAGGAGCAGGAGGGCCGTCCCATGGCAAGAATCGGGATAGGATATAAGCATGAGTTCACAGGCATCTGGATTGATGTTTTTCCAGTGGACGGACACCGGTACGAAATAAAGGATAGGGCCGTACTGGAAAGCTTAAAAAAGAAGATATCTTATTACCGTAAAAAATATATGAAAAACAAAAACAGATACTCATGGGAACAATTAACGGAGTGGAAGAAAGAACTGATACCGGATATGTGCAAGGTGTCTGAGGCAGAGTCGGTTTTTTATACGCCGGAATTTGTCAGCAGTTTTCTGGGCTGGAACTGCTCGGACATATTTCCACTGAAGGAACTTATGTTCGAAGGATTTTCCCTGCCGGTTCCTTGTAATACGGATGCTTATTTAAAAGGATTATACGGGGATCACTATATGGGTTTTCCAAGGGATGGCTTTGCCCACCATGGAAACTCAGGGGGGGTATTATCCGCATGGGCCGGAAATTCCGGCACGGATATGAGGGTTATTTTGAATGAACTGAGAAGCGTGCTGCAGGATGTGAGTGCATCAAAGACCCCGCTGCAAGCAACGGGGTATCAAACTTGCAGTGTTGCAGAGCAGAAAGCGTCCAAAGGGCACTTTGGTATTTGACCCTGGCGGCAGTCGCCAAATGTCTGCAGGCAGCCGCTTGGCTCGTTGCTCGGGGGAATAAATATCGATGTATCCTGCGGGTGTTCCCTTGTCCGCTGAGGGTATGTCTGGAGGAGAAACAATGATTGCTGGAATATGTTTGCTGGCGCCGCCGGTGATTATGGCTTGTTTACGGGAAAAATTTATGGAGAAACAATGGGATAAACAGGGCCGTATTTTAAACTATGCCTTGTCGGTGCTTTTGTTGAATTTCCTGATGCTGTTGATTCTGTACTTTGGATTCCATAATAAGGATAACTTATATGGTAAGCTGAACCAGTACAATGACTTTGCCCTGAAATATATTTTTCTTTCTTTATTTATTGCGGCTGCAGAGCCGGCCGCGGAGTGCTTTTTTAGAAAAAAAGTAGCTGTAAAGATAGATTTGAGTAGAAAACCAAAAGATATCAACTGGAGACTTGCGGCAGGAACTTATGCCATAATATTGTTTTCACTGAATGCCGTAAGGATATTCGATCATAATTTTTGGGCAGATGAGGCGTTTACAATTCAACTGGTTAAAAACAAAATTCCCGGTTTAATTGCGGGGACGGCCGCAGATGTGCATCCCCCGCTGTATTATCTGATTGTAAAAGCTTTTTATAGTCTGTTTGGGGATAAAGGGGTAATTTTTCACTTGGTATCATTGATTCCCTGCGCCGTGATACTGATTCTGGCGTTGACGCTTATCTGGAAACGGTTTGGCAGGGAAGTGTCGGCAGTGCTGATTACCTTATCTTGTCTATCCGGGAATGCTGTCCGTTTTAATGTGGAAGTGCGGATGTATTCATGGGGCGCTCTTTTCATTCTTTTGACATTTTACGAATTCTGCTGCATTGTGGGACAGGAAAAAAAGAGCAGTTATGTTTTATTTGTGGTGTTTTCCCTGATGGCGTCATACACACATTATTATTGTCTGCTGTCTGTCTCTTTTTTCTATCTGGCGCTTTTATTTCTGGCATTGTACAAAAGGCGGTTAAGCTGGAAAAAGGTACTGGCTTCATGCATGGGAGCTATTGCGGGATATTTGCCGTGGTTTTTCGTTGCATTGCAATCCATGTTGTCAAGGGTTGATAATTACTGGATTGAGAGCATCCCGAGCTGGAGGGCCAGCGTCAGTTATCTGTTTTCGGGAAAGTTTGGAATATTGGTCTGGGGAATATTTGGCATTGGGGGGGTAACAGCCCTTTTGTATGAAACAAGAGTACTGGACAATAAAAAAACGGAAGATGGAAGGAGACTTTTTTCGGTATCATTTGACCGTATTGTGTTTTCCGATATTGCAATCATTCTGATCGTAGGGCCGATTAGTGTATTCGGCACGATTTTGTCTGCCATTTTGATTTCTTATTTCGTCAGGCCTTTTTACACATTGAGGTATATTTATCCGGTTTCCATTGTGATGTGGATGATTCTGGGAATCGTGATATCCCGACTGAAGGGAAGAAAGGTATATATTGTTCTGGCACTGATTTATATGCTCACAGTCTTTGGACCGGCGTATCATACAACATACACAAAGGAAAGAGAGCAGAATGAACGGTTTGAAGAGACATTAAAACTTACGGCAGGGGTCATAAGGCAGGGGGATGTTATTTTAACAAATGTACCTGGATTTGCATGGACGGTGGGAGGAATTTACTATCCTGACATTGCGGTAAGGGGGATAGGCCGGTCATTGGATGTGGAGCTGGAAAAGGATCTCTGTTATTGGCTGGTAGTGGAGAGATGGAAAGAAATTCCTTTGGTATTTCAGGAGCTGAAGGAAAAGGGTTTTTCTTATGAGCTTATTATTATGGATGGTAACATGGGTTCCTATGATACGACGGTGTATAAAGTTACTGCGGATGACAGGTAAACATGATTTTATAGGAATGCACATAAAAGAAGTGCGTCAGTGTCTGAAGAAAGAGGGAAACGGTATCTGTTATGAAGGTGATACATATTGAGTCCGGCCTGGGAAATCAAATGCTTTCGTATTGTGAACTGCTGGCAGTCAAAAAGGTGAATCCGGAGGAGCCGTGCTATCTGGAAACCATACTTTACGAGATCGGGGATGCGGGAAAAGTAATATCGCAGTGGAACGGCTATGAGCTGGAAAAAGTATTTGGTATTTCGGATCCGAATGTGAGGGAGCTCTTTACTTTACCGGAGTGGGATGCAATACATGCATCCATTGAAAATTCGGGTTTCTGGGAGAAAAACTGGAACTGGCCGGTATACTTTTGTCAGGCATTTGCGGAGCAGGGGGTTGGACTGCGGAATCTCCGGGGAGATTTTGAAGAGAACAGAAGGCGCCGGGAGGCCACAGTCCATAACAGCCTGCGGAACAACAGTCTCTATCAGAAGTTTCAAAAAACATGGCTCTACGCAAATCTGCGCAGATACGGAAAAAATTTATTTTATGAAAAGAAAATAGACCAGGATATTTTGTTTTACAAAGGCAGGGAGGACGCCCTTACCGGCCAGAGACTGCTGTTTGAGTATAAAAACAGCGGCATTGAGCGGATTGATCCGGAGATCAGAAAAACTTTTGTGTTTCCCGCCATTACGGATGAAAAAAACAGAAATTTTCTGGATTCCGTACAAGGCGCCCAGACGGTTGCCATCCATGTGAGAAGGGGGGATATGCTCCGGCTCTCGGGACGTTATTACCAGGGAGGCTTCTTCAGAAGGGCGACAAAATTTCTGAAACATAAGATATCAGATCCTGTTTTCTGCTTTTTCTGCGACCCGGAAAGCACAGAGTGGTGTAAACAGAATGAGAAAATATTTGGCCTGGATTACTCCGGGGACAAGGTGATGTTTATAGACTGGAATAAGGGCGGGGAAAGCTTCCGGGACATGCAGCTGATGAGTTTGTGCAGGCATAATATTATTACCATCAGCTCTTTTGGCTGGTGGGGATCCTATCTGAACAATTACAAGGATAAAATCACCATATCCCCGGAAACGGAAGTCAATACAACCCACCATTTCTGACCGGAACAGGAATTTAAAACGACGGTATCAGTGTGAACCGGGGAGTTGGGCCGGTCCGGGGGTGCAGGAAAATACAATGGTGAATCAAAGGCGCTGAAATGGGAGTTGTATGGGAAAGGAAAGTGGTTGCAATGGCCGGAACTGCAGATGAGACAGAGATAACCGGGACAGGTGCCTGCGGACTGCCACGGGCCTGCCGGGCAAAAGAGGATATCATCCGGCTGGCCTGCAGGCTGATGCACAAAAGGGCAGATGAAATTACGGACCTGACAGTCCTGAAAAAAGGAATGACAAACCGCTCCTTTTCGTTTCATTGTAACGGAAAGAAGTATATTATGCGCATTCCGGGTGAGGGGACGGACAAACTCATTGACCGCAGGCAGGAAGCGGCAGTGTACCATGTAATTGCCGGAAAGAAAATCTGTGACGACATAGCGTACATCAATCCGGAAAACGGATGTAAGATTACCGGCTTTCTGGAGGGGGCAAGGGTCTGCAATCCGTTTTCGGAAAGAGATGTCAGAAAATGTATGAAAAAACTTCGGGAATTCCATGAGATGAAGCTTACCGTGGAACATGAATTCGATCTTTTCGGCCAGATGGAATTATATGAGTCATTGCGGCAGGGGATGCCTTCTGCTTACCGGGACTACCGTCAGACAAAGGAAAATGTCCTGTCCCTGAAACCCTATATCGAGACATGGGCGGGGGAGAAGGCGCTGACTCATATTGACGCGGTGCCGGATAATTTTCTGATTCTGGATGAAAACGGGACGGAAGAGGTCCGGCTGATTGACTGGGAGTATGCCGGAATGCAGGATCCGCATGTGGATATCGCCATGTTCTGTATTTATGCCATGTATGACAGACAGCAGACGGACAGGCTGATAGACGCGTATTTTACGGAGGGATGCAGAAGGGAAGTCAGGATAAAGATATATTGTTATATGGCAGTCTGCGGTCTGCTGTGGAGCAACTGGTGCGAATACAAGCGGGCCCTGGGAGTTGAATTCGGATCGTATGCCCTGGGGCAGTACAGATATGCAAAGGATTATTTTCAGATAGCAGAGAAAGAGCGGGAGAGGCTCGGGGTGGAAAAAGAATGCATACAGTGAAGCGGGCAATTATTATGGCTGCAGGTGTGGGAAACCGTCTGCAGCCGGTAACGTCTGAGGTACCCAAACCCCTGGTCCGGGTCAATGGAGTGCGGATGATCGACACTGCCATTCAGGGACTGCACAAAAACGGGATCACAGAGATTTTTGTGGTGGTGGGCTATTTAAAAGAGAAGTTTAAGGTGCTGGAAGAAGAGTACGGAGTAAAACTGATTGAAAATCCGTATTATGCGGAATGCAACAATATATCCTCTTTATATGCCGCGAGGGAGTATATCGGGGATGCCATGATTCTGGACGGGGATCAGATGATATACAATCCGGCAGTCCTGGCTCCCGGGTTTGAAGAATCCGGTTATAACAGTGTGTGGACGGAAGGGGAAACAAAGGAATGGCTGCAGACTGTGGAAAACGGACTGGTAGTATCCTGCAGCAGGACGGGAGGGAAGGGCGGCTGGCAGCTGTACAGCATTTCAAGATGGACCATGAAGGATGGGGAGAGGCTGAAAAAACATCTGGAACTGGAGTTTGAGGAAAAGAAAAACCGCCGGATTTACTGGGATGATGTGGTGATGTTCCGCCATTTTCAGGAATACAGGCTTAAGGTTATGCCCATGAAAGCCGGTGACGTTGTGGAAGTGGACAGCCTGGAGGAACTGGCGGCGCTGGACCATAGTTATCAAAAATACATTGCGCGTGCGGGGCATACACCGGAAGGAACGGGAGAACAGGGATGAGAAACGGCAAGGGTAAGAGAGCGGACAGAAATGATGGAAAAATTGACTGGGTGATAACCTTAGTCCCGCTGGGTATCATCGTGTCTTTGTGTGTGCTGTTTTTTATGCTTCCGGAACAGTCGAATGCCGTGCTGGGCCGGATCAGGTTCTTTTTTGGGGATGTGCTGGGAATATACTATCTGCTGGTGGGTTTTGGGATTTTTTTGCTGTCCTTGTTTCTGGCGGGATCAAAATACGGAAAAGTAGTGCTGGGAGGCCCGGAAGAGAAGCCAAAATATTCTTTCTTTTCCTGGGGAGCCATGATGTTTACCTGCGGACTGGCGGCAGACATTCTGTTTTATTCTTTTTCGGAGTGGATTCTGTATGCTGCGGACCCGCATCTGGAAGAGATGGGCAGCATTCAGGAATGGGCCGGCGTATATCCGCTGTTTCACTGGAGTTTTATTCCCTGGGGATTTTACCTGGTGCTGGCGGTGGCATTCGGATTTATGCTCCATGTCCGTAAGAGGACACGGCAGAAATATTCGGAGGCCTGCCGCCCTGTCCTGGGAAAGCATACGGATGGCATTTGGGGAAGGCTGATTGATTTACTGGCAGTATTTGCGCTGCTGGCAGGGACGGCGACCACGTTCAGCGTTGCAACGCCCCTGATGGCGAGTATTATCAGGGAATTTTTTCATGTGGAGGCAGAGCTTACGCTCATCAATGTGATAATTTTGCTGGTTACCTGCTTTATATATACCTATTCGCTGCTGCACGGTTTCCGGGGAATCGGCATACTGGCAAAGGTCTGTATTTACTTGTTTTACGGACTGCTCATTTTTGTACTGCTGTTTTGCGGGGAGACAAAATATACGATGGAAACCGGATTTTCGTCCCTGGGAAAAATGGTGCAGAATTTTATTGATTTATCGACCTGGACGGATCCGCTGCGAACCACGGGCTTTCCGCAAAACTGGACCATTTACTATTGGGCCTACTGGATGGTATGGTGTGTGGCGGCGCCGTTTTTCATAGGCGGCATTTCCCGGGGAAGAACCATACGCCAGACAATTCTGGGGGGATATGTGTTTGGAACGGGATCCACCCTGGTAAGCTTCATTATACTGGGCAATTATTCCATGGGTATGCAGACCGGCGGGAAAGCTGATTTTCTGAACCAGTACATGGAAACGGGAGATCTCTATGGCCTGATTATTTCGATTATCAAATCCATGCCATATGCTTCTTTTGTCATGATACTGGTGCTGGTGACCATGGTGCTGTTTTACGCCACTTCCTTTGACTCCATTGCCCTGACGGCATCCTGCTATAGCTACAGGACATTGAAAGAGGGGGAACAGCCCCACAGGGGCATTCAGCTAATGTGGTGCATTTTGCTGATTTTACTGCCGGTTGCCCTGTTGTTTGCCGAAAGCTCCATGAGCAATTTGCAGTCTGTGAGTATTGTGGCAGCCTTTCCCATAGGGGCGGTTATGGTTCTGATTACGGCGGGTTTCCTGAAAGATGTGAAGGCATATGTGGAAGAACGGCAGGAGAACAAACATGGGACGTGACTCTTTTGTTTCGCTTTTGGGCATGGAAAGCCTGATATTTGGCAATGCATCATATATTTGAGGAGAATGGGGAAGTATGGTATTCAGTTCGGCTCTTTTCTTATTTTTGTTTCTTCCCGTCACACTGGCAGGATATTTTGTGATCAGGGAAAATTGCAGGAATGCCTGGCTGCTGGCTGTAAGCCTGGTATTTTTTTCCTGGTCGCAGCCGGATTATCTGTGGCTGATCCTGCTGAATGTTGTGGTCAATTATTGCAGCGGCCTGCTGGTAAATGCCCAGAAATCACTGCGCAGACCGGTGCTGGCCATGGCAATGGCGGTGAACCTGGGCATTCTGTTCTACTATAAATACTTCAATTTCGTGCTGGATTCCGTTAATAAATTAACCGGATGCGACTTTGTGATGCACAATATCATACTGCCGGTAGGTATTTCCTTTTTCACATTCCAGGGAATGTCTTATGTGATTGATGTATACAGGGAGACGGTTCCGGTGCAGAAAAATATTGGGAAGGCCGCGCTGTATATCGTACTGTTTCCCCAGCTGATTGCGGGGCCCATCGTGCGCTATCAGGATATTGCCGGAGAAATTCACAGACGGAGCACCTCCCTGGATGATTTCTGCTATGGGGCGGAGCGCTTTATCATCGGATTATCCAAAAAAGCAGTCCTGGCAAATACCCTGGCGGCCACGGCAGACGCTGTCTGGCAGAACGGCGCGCTGCATAATTCCCCGGCGGTTGCCTGGGGGGGTAGTATTGCCTACACCCTGCAGATTTATTTTGACTTTTCCGGATACAGTGATATGGCCATCGGACTGGGAAGAATGTTCGGATTTCACTTTCAGGAAAATTTCAATCTGCCGTATATTTCAAAAAGCATATCGGAATTCTGGAGGAGGTGGCATATTTCCCTGTCATCCTGGTTCCGGGATTATGTGTACATCCCTCTGGGGGGTAACCGGAGGCATGTCTACCGGAATCTTGCCGCCGTGTTTCTTCTTACCGGGGTCTGGCATGGGGCGGCCTGGCATTTTATTGCCTGGGGAGTCTGGAACGGGTTCTTTATCCTGGCAGAACGTTTTGTCAGGGAAAGAGCCTGCGGCAGGAAGAAACCGGAGGGGCGGGTACATAAGGGCGCAGGGGAGCTTTTTTCCAGGATTTATACCTTGCTGGTGATTCATCTGGGCTGGGTTTTGTTCAGGGCGCCGCATACAAGGGATGCCATAGAGTATGCGGCGGTGATGTTTGGCATGGCGCGCCCGGCCGGTTCCGGGTATACCCTCTTCTGGTACATGGACAGGTGGACGGTAACGATTATGGCAGCAGCGGTATTTTTTTCCACTTCCCTGCCAGGGAAACTGGCCCGTGTTTTGAAGGGACATGTTCCGGAGGGAATATTTGCCGCGGGAAAGTATGTCCTGCTCCTGCTTTTGCTGTATCTGTCAATGATGAGGATTGTGTCGGGGACATATAATCCGTTCATTTATTTTCAGTTTTAGGCACTTTGACGGCGCTTTGCCGCAGAAAGAGAGAATTCTGGTTCCGGTCTGCCCGGGTTAGTCCGGCTGAGAAATGTCAGGTGCTATTGAAAAATAATTTGTGCTGGACAGTAAAGTCGCAAAGGCGCACGAAAGGAAAGCGATTTATATGAGGAGGAAAATATGTGCCGGAGAATGGGAAAAAAATTATTTGCTGCGGGATTCCTGCTTCTGATCACGGTTCCCCTGCTCACCACCAGCCTCAGGAAAAATATGGTGTCGGATGCGGAAAGAAGAGTTTTGGCGCAGTTTCCGGAACTATATTGTGAGGATGGAAGCCGGAACGGGAATTTTAACGCCGAATTTGAAACCTGGTTTGGGGATCATGTGGGGCTGCGGTCGCACATGGTAGTGACCAACGCAAGGATTCAGTACTATCTGTTCCGGGTACTTGCAAATAACAGTAATATGTACCTGGGACCGGAAGGCGAGTTTAATTATGCCACGGCAGACATGCTTGTGGACTATCAGCATTTGAACCTGAAGACGGAGGAGACCCTGGACAGACTTGCGGAAGGTTTCCGGTATGCAGATGAGTATCTGAAGGAAAAAGGGATTCAGATGTACTATTTTCAATGCTGGGACAAACATTCCGTATATCCGGAGTATTTCCCGGATACGGTGATACAGTACGGGGAAAAGTCCAAAACGGACCAGATTGTGGAGACCCTGACGGAAAGAACGGATGTCTGCGTGATTTCGTCAAAGGAAAAGCTGACGGAAGGGAAGGCAGAGTGGGAAACCTACAGCAGATGGGGAGACTCCACACACTGGACACAAAGGGGCGCGTATATAGGATACTGTATGCTGATGGATGAACTCAATAAACGAAACGACGGCAGGTACCGTGTGCTCCGGGAGCAGGATTACAATATATCCGTGCGGGACATGGGGGTAACGCTGTTCGGCGGGATTCATAAAAAATGTATGCTGGAGCAGTTTGAAATCAGGAATCCCCAGGCATATCTTACAAACGAGAAATTAACATTGCTTCGGGAAGATGAAAGACACCGCTTTTTTACAAATGACAATGCGGGCAATGACACCCGCGTGCTGATTCTGGGGGACAGCTATTTTGACTCCTTTATTCTGGATGACCTGGCCGAGAGCTTTTATGAGACACTGATCATATGGGGGGATTACGCAGATGAATTTGAGGCAATGATTGAGGAGTATGCCCCTGATATTCTGATCGTGGAAAATGCGGAGCGATGCGACAGAAGCGGGCGGTTTGCCAGGGCGGCGCTGGCGGTCAGGGACGCTGGAGAAAAGTGACTGCCGAAAAAAGAATAATTTTCCATGAAAACCGTAAAAGGTTCGTCTTATGCATGTAGGACGAACCTTTTTTTATAACTTTTACCATTTTATACCTTTTTCGAATACATTGCAAGCAAAAAATTTTTTTGGTCATATTGCCGTTCCATGTATGTAATCAGGATAGAAACATGTCAAAAATGTCGTTTTTTGTCTGCTGAGGGTAAGTTCGGATAAGATCAGAAAGGGTAATTCTGATTTTTATGGTCATATTTCATATGTTGGAGATTCCGTTATAAAATTCGTTTTTTCAAAGTTGCTTCAGAGAACTCAATTATACCTTATTTCGTTCTTCTTTCATTTCCGCAATACAATAAAATACCACATTTCAACAGAATGTATCCGCAGTATCGTAAAAGGTTCGTCCTACATGCATAGGGCGAACTTTTGCGGATACTGAAGATACACAAAAATGCATATTTATGCATCTTGCGTTGAAAAGGACGATGCCATGTGACAGAGAGGAGGGTATGAAGACAAATAGATGGCGGCAAAAGAAGAAGTTAGCCGGAGGGGAATAGGCCATGAAGAAAATACTTCACATATCAAAATACTATTATCCGTTCAGAGGAGGCACGGAGCAGGCGGCAAGGGACTGCGTGCTGGCCCTGGGGAGGGACTGTGAGCAGATGGTTTTGTGCTTTAACCATGAGCGGGGAGACGGGGAAGACCGGGTGGACGGAATCCGGGTGGTGCGCTGCGGCTGCCAGGCAAAGGTGGCGTCCCAGTCCCTGTCGGCGTCCTACGGCCGCATTCTGGGGCGTGCCATGGGGGAGTTCGGGCCCGACACGGTGGTGTTCCACTACCCGAACCCCTTTGCGGCGCA
>CAJTLR010000059.1 GCA_910577185.1 uncultured Acetatifactor sp. | reverse complement strand
AGCAGTGCGCCAAACCGCATGCTCTTGCGGTTTGTGTGCATCATCAAAACCCCCCGGGCTTTTAAGGATGATGATGCGGCTGGCCGCATGGGGGTTTAGAAAGACTGAAAAATATAGTGGTCTGACAGTGTGAAATATGCTAAAATAAGACCATATTCATGGCAGGAAGGGGCCGAATGGCCATGATATCATGATTGAGATCATGCTAAAATAGACCATATTCATGGCAGGAAGAGGCCGAATGGCCATGATATCATGATTGAGATCATGCTAAAATAGTCCATATTCATGGCATGAGGGAGGCGGGAAAAAGTATGAAAACTTTATATGTATCCGATTTGGACGGAACCTTGTTAAGAAATAATGAGAGAACTTCAAATTTTACAAATAATGTGATAAATGATTTGACGGATCGGGGGATGATTTTTTCCTATGCAACTGCCCGGTCTCTGATAACTGCTAAAAAAGTGACGGACGGCATGGTCTGTAAAATTCCGCTGATTGTATATAATGGAGCTTTTGTGGTTGACAATGTGACGGAAGATATCCTGATTGCGAACTATTTCGAGCCTTCCGTGTATGAAGTGCTGGATGATTTGTTCGAAAATAAAGTTTATCCCATAGTGTATGCATATATTGACGGAAAAGAGAAATTTTCATTTGTGCCTGAATTATGTACAGAGGGAATGCGGACATTTCTTGCCAGTAGAAAGGGAGATATTCGCACGAATGCAGTCAGCGCAGTCACGGATTTGAAATCAGGCAGTCTTTTCTATATTACTTGTATCGATAAGCAGGACAAACTGAAACCATTGTACGAAAAATATAAGGATTTGTTTCATTGTGTGTATCAGACTGAAATGTATACAAAACAACAATGGCTGGAGGTAATGCCTCTCAATGCCTCAAAAGCAAATGCGGTAAAGCAATTAAAGGCATTACTGGGATGCGAAAAAGTAGTTGCTTTTGGAGATGGAAAAAATGATGTGGACATGTTTGAACTGGCTGATGAAGGTTACGCAGTTGAGAATGCCCATGAGGACTTAAAAAAACATGCTACAGATATTATCTTATCGAACGAGGAAGATGGCGTTGCCCAGTGGCTTGCCCAGAACTTTGTTTTATAAACCGGGCATTAGTTTTCGAAAAACCGAACCGATCCGGGCAGCAGAACAATGAAGGGAGAGAGGAAAATGAGGTCAGAACAGCAGGTTTATGATATGATTTTAACTTTTGCAAAAGCAGATGAGCGTGTTCGCATGGTCACTCTGGAGGGTTCCCGGACAAATATAAATATTCCGCCAGATCATTTTCAGGATTATGATATCACTTTTTTTGTTACGGACATGCAGAGTTTCATGGCAGATGATGAATGGCTGAATGTGTTTGGCGAGAGATTAATCATGCAGAAGCCCGAAGATATGGAATTATTCCCGGCAGAAGAAAAGGGATTTTCTTATCTAATGCTGTTTTGTGATGATGTTAAAATCGATTTAACTTTACTTCCGCTGGATTTAACAGAAGAGTATTTCACATGGGATAAGCTGGTAAAGATTTTGCTGGATAAAGACAGCCGCATGGAGCAGCCGCCGGTACCGACAGACATAGATTACCATTTGCGGCGTCCCACGGAACGAATGTTTGATGACTGCTGTAATGAATTTTGGAATACTGTCACATATGTCGTGAAAGGGCTGTGCCGAAAAGAAATCCTGTTTGCCATTGACCATATAAATGAGATTGTACGAAAAGAATTACTCCGTATGATTTCATGGCTGGTCGGGACAGAACAAGGATTTCATTTTAGTCTGGGAAAAAATTATAAATTTCTGAACCAGTATATCCCGGTGGAGCTGTGGGAACGGCTTATGGCCACATATAGAATGGACTCCTATACACAAATGTGGGATTCCCTGGAACAGTGCATGGCATTATTCCGGGAGACTTCGGCAGAAGTGGCGCGGCGGCTGGGCTGCCAGTATCCACCGTATGATGAAAAAATCACGGAATATGTTATTCGGCATAAGACAGTATACGGAACAGATAATGAAAAAACCATTTAAAACATTTTGGCTTATGAGACATCTTAACAGAACAAGGATTCGAAAGATGATAATACCGGTATTGCTGTGCAGTTTGTTCCTGACCGGATGCAGTCAGCCAATTTCCCACCGGGAGGAAGGCGCGGAATGTGGGGATACGCGGGAGACGGTCCCGGAAAGCTTCGCATTTACGCCGGAAGAATGTGGGGATACGTGGGAGACAGCCCCGGAAAGCTTCGCATTTACGCCGGAAGAATGTGGGGATACATGGGAATCAGTTCCGGAAAGTCTTGCTTTTACACCGGAAACAACGGAGGAAAACAACGCAGAGCTGACACTGGCCCGGCTGATCAGTGATGAGGGGTTCCGGGATTGTGTATGGGATGAGGCGGGTATCGACAGCGAAGATACGGAGGAAATCATCCTGCGCAAACTGGATCAGTGTGAGCAATTGACGCTAAAAGAGCCTGCCAGTTCCCTGCATTCTTTGGAGGATTTGTCGTACCTGCCGAATCTGAAAAGCCTGACTATTGATCTGGATGCCTGGGATAATTCCCCGGCTGTGGATTTTGCCCCCATTGCCGGACTTTCCGGACTGGAAAAGCTTTCCATAGAGAATTGTACCAAAGAAGAGACAGATCTTTCCTTTCTGGCAGAAATGAAGCATATTACGGAACTATATCTGCCAAACTGCCGGGTCAGGGAGATGGAATTTCTGAAAGATATGCCGCAGCTGGAAAGGTTGTCTCTGTATGGGACTAAAGTGGAAGACCTTACGGTGCTGGAAAATCTGCAGGGACTGGTGGAACTGGCGCTCGGCGGCAATTCCGGCGCCCGGAATCTGGAAGTGGTGGGGAAACTGGCGGGGCTGCAGGATCTGGGATTACAGAACTGCGGAATCAGTGATATCCGTTTTTTAAGTGAATTGACGAAACTGCGGGGAATAAACCTGAATCATAATTCCATTGCGGACTTAACCCCGCTGACAGGCCTGACCAAACTGGAACGACTGGGGCTGGCTGAAAATCAGATCAGGGATATTTCGCCATTGGAAAATCTCACAAATCTGTTTGATTTGGCTTTGGACGGAAATGAGATCAGCGATATTTCTGCGCTCAGCGGTCTGACATATTTGAATCAGGCAGGTCTTTCGAATAACCGGATTACGGATTTATCGCCTCTGGCAGGGAAAAAAGAACTGATGTTCGCATCAGTGTTCGGAAATCCTTTTACAGATTTACAGCCAGTGTGGGAGGTACCGCTGCTTTCCTGGAAAAGCAGCGAAACCATGGATGAAAAAACAGAATATGCCGAAGCGTGGATAGAAAAGGAGCATCCTGATGTTACAGAATATACATGCATTGACTATGTGGAAGGGGATTTAAACGGTGACGGCAGAACGGATATTGCCTTTGTGATAGACGGGACATTCGGGGATAAAAAGTATGACGAAATGTATGCGGATACCCGGCGTCTTTATGTCCTGATACGGCAAAAAGACGGTTCCATGGAGGAAATAACCGAAGTGCCTTATGTGAACGGCAGTGACGCCGGAGGAATGCGGGGAGATCCCTATTCCGGCATTTTTATGGGAGCCGGCTGCCTGATGCTGAAGGAAAGCTGGGGAAGCAGCACCGGTACGACAGTCACGCAGATTTACTGCTACCGGGATGGAAAACTGGAGCAGACAGAGAATGTCAGTGTGGGAGACAGCCGTTTTGCCAACGGTTATGATGTAACTGTGACGGATGTGAAAAATGACACATGGTTTGCATATGCCATTGCCATGGACGGTTTCCGCATGGTGAGGGTTGATCTTGCAAATGCGGAGTATCCTTTTCACAAGGCCTTTCCCAGGATGAATTTGTATGACGCGTCCTATTCCATATATAACGAAAAGACGGATACAAACAGAACCGCGGAACAGGCTTTGGATCATTTTGTGAATGCCATGGCCCGCAATGGGGAAAAAGCGGATTTGCCATATGCGGCATGGCAGAAGACCGGATATGAACTGTTGAAAGGAGTGGAATTGCCGGGTTATTATTATACAGTTCCGGGAACAGCGGAGAATGGGGAGGAAGAGACAGACGGCGCAAACCAGACAAAGGCATGGGAGGGAGACTATATTTATTATGGCGGTCTGACCCACAGAGACGGACGCCTTTATCATGTCATTTGTTATGGAAAAAAAGAAGAAAGCGCTGTTTATCTGCTGGATGACCGTACCGGAGAAATAGAAGAAGAGTGAAATTCGTTTCTTTTGGGAAAACGGGATATAAAAGGCAGGAATACAAATGCTCCGCATATTGTAATTTGTAGAAAGGCTGTGTATAATAGAATGCAAAGCAGTGTCGTCGGACGAAAAAAGCGGCAGTGGAATACCTGACAGATTTTTTGATATGAAAAAGTTTGTGGGATATGGGGGTTGCTGATTGTGAACATGTTTTGTTTATGGGAAAAGAAATATTATAAGGGGGATAAGTGAGAAAGATTTTGTGCGCCGGTCCGCAAAATGACGCAGGCCGACGCACGACAGTTCTGGTAAAACGCAAAGGAATGCGTTTTGGGCAAGAGCCTTTTATGGTAAGAAAATAGGATTTGTCCATGCAAACTTATTATTTTCGTCAATCACCGATGCCCGGATATATTTGTAATCCAGGGATCCATTGGCACGAAGGTCTATTTCCGCATGAGTCAGCATTTCCGTGCCGGCTTTTACCATTCTCGCAGGATGTCTGTCGCAGTGGAAACGGATCCTGGCGGCGGGGGAACATTCAATGACAGCCCTGCCGTCTTCTATGTGGAAGTCATAAATCTCAGGGCCGCAGGAGGAATAAAAAGCGCCGTTTTTCAAGGCACTGAGAATGGAATTGATATTATTTTCGGCCCTGACCATAACCCAGCCGATGCAGTGCTGTTCCATGCCGTGACCATCGTCGGTTGCGACACCGTAGATATGCCGGCCCTGCCCCAGCAGCTCATCCCAATAGGCGGCATCTTTATCCATATCATTATCCAGGACACATCCGCTGTTCCATATTTCCATTGCAAAATTTCCCTGCATATTTTCAAAATACCGGGCCGGCGTGGAACTCCATTCCGGATGGCAGTAGATAGTCAGATTGTTGTTTGCGTGGATGCTGTCCAGGCAGGGCTGGAATTCTTCCTGATTTTTTGCGCTGGCTGATTCCTGCCGCTGATCCTGCTCAAAACCGTTGCCATCTTCTTTTGCGGGGCCCAGACACACCACATGGAAGCAGCGAAACCCCTGTCCGGACTCAAAAGTGGAATCCATTTCCATGCCGGGTATGATGGTAATCGGTACATCAGGTGCAAAATTTTTGTAATTGTAAATTCTGTGGTCAGTGAGGGCAAGAAAATCATACCCGTGCTGATAATGGAGGCGGATGACCTGCTCCGGGTCTCCTGCCCCGTCGGAGCGCGTTGTGTGGCAGTGTAATCCACCCTTTAACATTTTTTCTTTTCCTGAGAATGCTGCCTGTTGCGTCATAATATTATTTCCTCCTGGGTTGTTTTTTTACAGACACCTTGATATTTATATTACGCTGATATTCCCGAAAGTCAAGGCTTGTTCTGATATTGCTGTTTCGAAACATTGGGAAAACAGAGATTGAAAGTGAAAGCCTGGCAGTGGGGATTTTATCCAAAACGGATGAGACAGGGAAGGGAATGAGATTCCCGCAGGCATGGGATAATGGGACAGGAAAGAGAATAGAAAAGAGGATAAAAAAGAGGATAGAAAAGGGAAGGGAGACAGAGATGATTTATACGGTTACATTTAACCCGTCACTGGATTACATTGTGGCAGTGGATGGCTTCAGGCTGGGTATGACGAACCGGACCAGCTCCGAGCTGATTCTGCCCGGGGGAAAAGGACTGAATGTCTCCATGGTTTTGGGGAATCTTGGGATAGACAGTACCGCGTTTGGATTTGTGGCAGGATTTACGGGGGCGGAAATTGTCCGGCGGGTGGAAGAGATGGGGGTAAAGTCAGATTTTATCCATATGGAAGAAGGTGTTTCCAGAATCAATCTGAAGCTTAAGTCCATCGAAGGGACGGAAATCAACGGATGCGGACCGGAAATCGGCAAAGAGGCAGTGGAACAGCTCATGGAGAAGCTTGCAGCTCTGGGAAAAGGGGATGTGCTGGTACTGGCAGGGAGCATTCCCAAGTCCATACCGGATGATATCTATAGGAAAATCATGGAAAGAATGGCCGGAAGGGGTGTGCTGTCCGTGGTCGATGCCACCAAAAAGCTTATGGTCAATGTACTGCAATATCATCCTTTTCTGGTGAAACCAAATAACCATGAACTGGGAGAGATTTTCGGTGTGGAATTAAAGACAAGGGAGGAAGTCATCCCTTACGCGGAAAGGCTCCGGGAAATGGGGGCAGTGAATGTGCTGGTGTCCATGGCCGGCGAGGGCGCGGTTCTGGCGGCGGGGGACGGAAAGATCTATGAGGCTGCGGCGCCGAAAGGGAAACTGGTCAACGGCGTAGGCGCGGGAGATTCCATGGTGGCGGGATTCCTGGCGGGCTGGATGGAACAAAACGACTACAGACATGCATTCCATATGGGGATAGCCGCAGGCAGCGCAAGCGCATTTTCGGAGCTGCTGGCCACGGGAGAAGAAATTATGGCCATATACAGGCAGCTGGCAAAATAGGCGTATGTAACCGAGCCATGGCAAAAGGTGCGGATTAGGTGCCCGGTGACTGAAATCATACGAAGCGGCCGCCCAGTCCAGGCGGGAAACGGGAGAATGGCAGCAGTTTGCCGGGAATGCGGGTTTGGGGAGGGAAAGATGCAGGTATATCATGGCAAAAGCGTATTCGGGGGAATTGCCATTGGCAGAATCCTTGTGTATGGCAGGGAGGAAAAGCCGGTGAAACCGGAAAAAACGAAAGATGCAAAGGCAGAAATGCTCCGCTACCGGAAAGCGGCCCAAACAGCCCTGAAACAATTGGACGGGCTGTATCAGAAAGCCCTGCAGGAAGCGGGAGAGGACGGTGCGGCCATATTTGAGATTCACCGGATGATGCTGGAGGACAATGCCTATGGAGAGTCCGTAGAAAATATTATTTACGGCCAGCAGGTGAAGGCAGAGTATGCGGTGGCCCGGACGGGGGAGCATTTTGCCCGGATGTTTGCTGACATGGAAGATGCATATATGAGGGAGCGGGCGGCAGATGTAAAAGATATCTCAGAACGGCTCCTGGCCATTCTGGGGGGAGAGGGAGAGAAGGGAATCCGGACGAAGGAACCGGTTATCCTTTTGGCAGAGGATCTGTCGCCCTCCGAGACCGTGCGGCTGGATAAGGAAATGATTCTCTCCTTTGTGACGGCCCGGGGCTCCCTGAATTCCCACACCGCCATTCTTGCCAGAACCATGGGGATTCCGGCTCTTGTGGACACGGGACTTCCCCTGGACGGAAAACTGGACGGGATGCTGGGAATTGTGGATGGCCTGGCCGGCGTGATTTATATTGACCCGGACGAAGAGACCCTTACCGGAATGGGGAAGGCGCTGGAGCAGGAAAAGGAGAAAGCGAAACTTCTTCAGACCCTGAAGGGCAGGGAGAATGTCACTCTTGACGGTCAAAGTATCCTGTTGTATGCAAATATCGGAAACATCGGGGATCTGGCCGCGGCACTGCAGAATGATGCAGGCGGGATTGGACTGCTCCGAAGCGAGTTTATCTATCTGGAACGGGACCGCTTTCCCACGGAAGAGGAGCAATTCCGGATTTACCGCACCGTGGCAGAGACCATGGGGAAAAAACCGGTGATTATCCGTACCCTTGACATCGGCGCGGATAAACAGTGTGATTATTTCGGAATGGAAAAGGAAGGAAACCCGGCCCTTGGCTGCCGTGCCATACGCATCTGCCTGACCCGGCCGGATATTTTCAGGACACAGCTGAGAGCGCTTTTCCGTGCAAGTGTATACGGCGAAATCTCGATTATGTATCCCATGATCACCAGTGTGAAAGAGATTTGCAGAATCCGGAAGATTGTAGAAGAGGTAAAGGAAGAGCTGAATGCCCGGGGCGTGGCATACGGAAATCCGGGACAGGGAATCATGATCGAAACCCCTGCCGCCGCGCTGATCAGTGACCTTCTGGCCAGAGAAGTGGATTTTTTCAGCATCGGGACCAATGACCTGACCCAGTATCTGCTGGCGGCAGACCGCCAGAACAGGGCCGTGGACGAATTTTATGACAGCCATCATCCCGCGGTGCTGCGGCTCATCCAAATGGTGGTGGAAAATGCCCACCAGGCGGGAATCCGGGTGGGAATCTGCGGGGAACTGGGGGCAGACCCGGGACTTACCAGGGAATTCCTTGCCATGGGGGTGGATGAACTGTCCGTGTCCCCGGGAAGCATTCTGCCGCTGCGCAAGGCCATACTGGAAACCAATGTGTCCGAATACAGGAAAACAAGGTCCCGGCTCCTGAGTCCTTTGCAGTGAGACAGTACCGATGCGGCTTTCCGGCAGATTTTCCGGAGTCAGGGAGAAGAACAGGATTATTTGTGAGAAATTTCTGGCCGGGTTTTACACCGGTGACTGTCAGCGGTCTTGCCTGGGGCCGGGTATGGCTTTTTTGGAAATCAAAGAATTCAAACAATTATTGGAGGTATCGTTATGACAGAAGTTTTACTGTTGGGAAGTTTTCATTTTATGGAAAGCTCTATTGATTTTTATTGTGAGGAAGTTCAAAATGAACTGGATGCATTGGTAAGAAAATTTTTGCCATTTCAGCCGGATACGATAGCCATTGAAGCAGCAGATCATGAACAGATCCGCATTGATGAGTCATACGCCAAGTTCTGCTTAAAAGATTTGCAGAACAGGAATAAAATGAAGAATGAGGCACTTGGCAATATATGTATGTATGGAGAGAACTATCCCATTACATATGACAATGAGGTAATACAAATCGGTTATAGACTTGGTAAAATGCTGGAGCTTCAAAAAATTTATGCAATTGACGACGATACGAGGTTGAATATGGATGCAATGGACCGTCCGACCCCGTCTTTGACGGAAGCCATGAATGCGTTACATACGGATATGAAAGATCATGAGAAAGAGAGTATTGTGAATTTGTATCAGTATTATAACGGCGAGAAATTTTCGAAATTAAACCACCATGTATATATTCAGGCCAATGCAATCCATACGGATGATCATTATACCGGCGCTGAAATGGTGGCAAAATGGTATGAGAGAAATCTAAAGATATTTTCCAATATTCAAAGACTTGCCGTTCATAGCAAACGATTATTTGTCATTTATGGTGCCGGTCATCTGCAGATTTTAAGAGAGTTAATCAACGCGGACAACAATTTGGAACTGGCTGATGTTTCTGAATATCTGTCGCTCTGACACGCCCGGGCTGTCCATGACAGACAGCGCCCCATATTTTTGCGCACCATGCAGACAAGTGCTCCTTCTGCTTCAGGGAAATGGTCCGGCGGTTTCCCGGAAAATGTCAGGCTGAACCGGTTCGGGGTGGGTTTCCACCAAACGATGGGGAAGAAAGTCAGAAAAAACGCAGTTGTTCATACTCTGTACTGCGTTCCAGCAGGGAGGGAACTTTTCGGAGGAAGGTGTCCGTCCTGCTGGGTTCCAGGATCCAGCGGGCCGCTTCGTCCGGCTCCAGAATCAGCGGCATACGGTCATGGACCGGCAGCATGGAATCGTTTGCGTTTGTGGTCAGTATGACGAAATGCATGCCGTCCCTGTACTGCCTGCAGCAGCCGGCCAGAAACAAGGTTTTGCTGTCTTTTCTGTGAAATGTATATTTGACTTTGCTGCGGTCCCATTCATAAAATCCTGCAGCCGGAATCGCAATCCGGCTGTGAAGGATGCTTTCCCGGAACAGTGGTTTTTCCGCGGCTGACTCGCATCTGGCATTGAAGACAAGCTTCTTTCCCCTATCCTGCTGTATGGGAAAACCCCATCGAAGCCAGGTGCAGCCGACTTTGCCGCCGGCAGCAAAAAGAATGGGGGCTTCATCCGAAGGATGAATGTCTGCCGGTGCAATTCTCTGCAAATGGGCGGCAGATTCCCTATACAGATTTTCTTCGGCCTGTCTGATCAGCTTCTCTATTTCGTCAGATATTTCTTCATCAATATAATAACGTCCACACATAAAATGACCTCTTATTCTGCGCAGGGGCATGGGAGGAAATCTTCCCTGCCCGGCTGGGATGGATTCTTTGCAAATGATTTTACGCATTGGTCCGGACAAGACACGGAACTGCTGCGATTTTATTCCCGCGGGCAATGAGGAAAAAGCGGGGTCTTTGATTATGATTTCAGATCAATCATGATATTATGGCCATTGGGCCTCTCCATGCCGTGAATATGGACGTATTTTATCATAGAACAGACTCTGGCACAAGATTTCCCGCAGAAAAAATGCCCGCAGCATATGCGGCAACAGCCTGGAAGCTGGCGGAACTGTCGTCAAATGGCGCGCTGCGGCGGCGAAAAGAGATGTAAAAATAAGTTGTGAGGATGAAAGAAATGTGTATAATGAATATATGCGGAGATTTACCGGGATAGGCCCTTCCGTAGATTGAAAATAGCAAAATTGTCCTGCTTTTATGACAAATCAGGTACAGCGCAGAGTCCGGATTTCTGGTATGATACGATAAAGCCCGGGAATTTTCAAATGTGGGACAGGCGGATGAAAATGGCACTTCCCAGGGGACAATGAAGCAGAGACAGCGCGAAAATACGCGCATGACGGAACTGGAAAGAAAGGAATTGGTCATATGTTAATTACCTTGAAAGAAATTCTGCAAATTGCGGAAGAGCGCAAAATAGCGGTGGGTTCCTTTAACGCCCCCAATCTGGAAAGTTTGTGTGCAATTATTGGCGCGGCGGAAGAACTGGATGTGCCGGTGATCCTCCAGTTTGCCCAGTGCCATGAGTCATGGATTCCTCTTTCCGTGATGGGACCGGTTATGGTGGAGATGGCGAAAGCGGCAAAGGTTCCCGTGTGTGTGCACCTGGATCACGGTGAGACATTTGAATATCTGCAGCAGGCGCTGAACCTGGGTTTTACGGGGATTATGTATGACGGTTCCCTGCTGCCTTATGAGGAAAATCTGGAAAACACAAAGCGCGCTGCGGCCATGGCTGCAGAAACCGGCGCAGGTGTGGAGGCAGAGTTAGGTTCCATGGGAAAGCGGGAGTCGGGCACAGGAGAGGGCGAAGGGGATGACACGAAAATTTATACGGATCCCGTCCTTGCCGGACAGTTTGTGGAAGAAACCGGAGTGGACGCGCTGGCTTGTTCCTTTGGCACTACCCACGGAATTTACCTCAGATCCCCGCAGCTGGATTTTGACGTGGTCAGGAATGTGAGAAAAGAGACGGCTGGCATTCCCGTGGTAATGCATGGCGGCTCCGGAGTCGGCAGGGAGGATTTCCGGGAGGCCATCCGGGCCGGGGTGAGAAAGATAAACTATTTTACATATATGGACAAATGCGGTGGAAGCGCGGCCGGGGCGTACATCAGGGCGGTGAAGGAAGGGGAGCCGGTGTTTTTTTCTTCCATCATCCGGGAGGCGGAACATGCCATGAAGGAAAATGTCAAAGCGGCTATGAAAACATTTGCGCTGATGGACTGACTTGCGGATGTGCCTGGAAACTGCCGGACACATAGTGCTCCAGGGCTGTCAGGCCGGAATCACGGGACAGAAATTCCTGGGTGGTGAGCATGGATTTTTTCTGCTGACTGTGCCTGGCATGCTGATAGCTGCTGCGGTACTCCCTGGGAGAATATCCATACTGTGCCCGGAATCCCCTGTTGAAATACCGTACATCCGAAAATCCGCATCGCAGACTGATATCCAGAAGGGAGTAATCGGTCAGCAAAAGCAGCTGCCGGGCTTTTTCGCAGCGCAGCTTTGTGATATATTCCTGAAAAGTGATTCCGAAACATTCTTTAAAAAAATGGGACAGATAATAAAGACTGATGCATTCCTGGCGGGCAATATCCGCCAGAAGGATTTTTTCCGCATAATGTGTTTCCATATACTGCAGGATGTTTCTCATTCGTCTGGCTTTTGCCCGGGAAATTTGCTTTTCCTTTTCCGAAACCAGATGAGATTTACAGCCTTTCAGCAGACAGACGAAGAGCTGATTGATCAGGGAGGCACATATGAGGGTATGGAAGGGATTTTGCCTGTAGTGGGCAAATGCAATGCCCAGGAGAAAATCACTTACCTCCCGGCAGAGACCGGGCTCCTGAAGGGGGGACAGAAACGCCGCGTCAAATTCTGTCTGTTCCATGCGGGGATAGTAGGAAGCAAACAGGGCAGGAGAAACCTGCAGGGACAGGATCAGGGCCGGGGCACTGGCCTTCAGCTCATGACTGAGGAAGGGATTCATGACAAAAATATCCCCTTTCCGAAGGTGCAGGGATATTCCGGGACTGACTAAAATAAGTTCCCCGTCCATAACCAGGCTGACTTCGAAGTCCCGGTGGAAATGAGGGGTACGGTACAACAGGCTGACGAGAAATATATGGAAATTGGCATTGTTGTGGGAGATGATTTCATATTCGCTTTGCATGTGGATTCCTCTGTGGTTGTGGGAGCAGTTTTTCGGCTGGTTACAGCTTATCATACAATCGCAAATTTGTCATGCCTGAAAGAGTGATATATTATTTTTTCGGAATCGTGTACCCGATGAAAATGAGTCTGCAGATATTTTTGTATGCGGGAATGTATTTCGGTGGAAGGGGAACAAAATAACGCGGTATGGAGTGGACAATATGGGAAAAAAAGTAATTGTGGCAGGACATATCTGCCTGGATATCACACCGGTGTTTCCCCGGAGGGAGATGGGAGGCATCGGAGAGATTTTTACGCCGGGAAAGCTGATCAGGATGAATCCTGCGGATGTACATACCGGCGGCGCCGTTGCCAACACGGGGCTGGCAATGAAGATTCTGGGGGCGGATGTGTCCCTGATGGGAAAAACAGGCACCGATGCTTTCGGGGACATGGTCTGCAGTCTTTTAAAAAAGTATGGGGCAGAGGGGCAGATGCTGCGGTCAGAGGGAGAGTCAACCTCTTATTCGGTGGTCCTGGCGGTTCCGGGAATCGACAGAATCTTTCTGCACAATCCCGGAGCCAATGATACCTTCCGGGCAGAGGATATCCCCTGGGAATGCCTGAAAGAGGCGGCTCTCTTTCATTTCGGATATCCGCCGCTTATGGCTTCCATGTATGAGCGCGGCGGAGAAGGCCTTCTGGAAATGCTCCGCAGGGCCAGGATGGCGGGGACAGCCGTGTCCCTGGACATGGCCGCGGTTGACCCGGAATCGGAGGCAGGGAAGGCGGACTGGGACAGCATTCTGAAAAAAGTCATTCCATACACGGATATTTTTGTTCCCAGTGTGGAGGAGCTGTTTTATATGCTTGACCGGCCCGGACTGGAGGCACTCCGCCGCCGGGCAGGCGGGGAAGATATCACCGGGGTTCTGGATATAGAAAGAGATGTCAGGCCCCTGGGAGAAAAATGTATGTCTTATGGGGCAAAAATTCTTCTGGTCAAGTGCGGCGCGCCGGGCATTTATTACCGGACGGCAGAAGAGGAAGCCTTTGGGGAGACCGGCCGGCGGCTGGGACTTGACGCCGGATGCTGGGCGGGCAGGGAAGGTTTTGAAGCGAGCTATGTGCCGGAGCGGGTTCTGTCGGGAACGGGTGCAGGGGATACCAGCATTGCAGCTTTTCTGACGGCAGTGCTTGCGGGAGAGACACTGGAGGACGCCATGCATCTGGCCGCGGCGGCCGGGGCTTCCTGCGTGGCTGCTTATGACGCACTCAGCGGCCTGAAGCCTATGAGCGAACTGAAAGCAAAAATTGCCGCCGGCTGGAAGAAGGTGCGGTGAACGTGCATGTAGGGCAGAGATATAATAATAGAAAGGAATACATATGGGATTGGGAAATTTCGCGGACTGGAATTTACAGAACATATTGATTCGGGTAATGGCGGGCGCCCGCCGTTCTGGGCGGGGTCATCGGACTGGACAGGGGAATGAAGCATCGGGGGGCAGGCACGAAAACCATCACGGTAGTCTGCCTGGGCGCCACGCTGGTGATGCTCACGGAGCAATATATCCAGATTAATTTTCCGGGACTTGCAAATATGAACCGAATGGCGTCCCAGGTAATCAGCGGCGTAGGCTTTATCGGTGTGGGAACCATTATTATATCCAGGCACAGGGTCAGGGGGCTGACGACGGCGGCCACCCTGTGGGCAAGCGCCTGTGTGGGACTGGCCGTGGGAATCGGCTTTGTGGAAGGCGGAATCCTGATTACGGTTGTGATGCTCTTTTCCCTCCATGTGCTTCCCTATGTGGAACGGTTTGCGGCCAGGCATTCCCGTTACTGCAATGTATTTATAGATCTGGAAGAGAGCAGGGATTTGCACCTTGTCATGCAGAAATTAAAAGAGGCAAATGTAGTTATAGATTCCATGGATATGGGGGAATCCAAAGGGGAGGGAGAAGGCATTTCCGTGCATATGGTGCTTTATATCCGGAAAGCGGTAAAACGGGCAGAAGTTTATGATATTCTGACGAAAACCGACAAGGTCATGTCGGTGGACTTTCTGTAACAGTCCGACTATCACGGGGAATCAGACAGGAGAAAATAAATATGCGTACAAGAAGAGAAATGAAGGCAGGTGCAAAGGCGGTACTGCGGAAGCACTTTGGCCTTTTTGTGCTGCTTTGCCTGATGGCATCCCTGCTGGGAGGAGAGATCGCCCTGTCCGGCAGTGTCTGGCAGGACAAAGGGATGGAAGAAGGGCAGAATGCTACAATTTCCGGGGCGATTACCCGGTCTTTTTCGGAATTTGCCATGGATATGGCAATGGGAAACGGGGACAGCCGGGAGCAGAAAATCAATGAGGCGGAAGAACGTTACATAGAAGAGTCCCGCAGGAACGGGAATGCGGTTCTGGGAAGAAGCAGAGGGGTGTTTGCGCTGATTGTAAACAAACTGAATTCCGGTGCGTGGCTGATGACCGTAACGGTGGGAATCCGGTCACTGGTGGGAACGGACAGCGGCACAGTGGCGGTTCTGCTCATAGGTGCGCTGCTGCTGTGGTTTCTGGTGGGCATATTTGCGACGGGAGTCTACCGGACGGTGATTCTGCGGATGTTTCTGGAAGGAAGGTGCTACGAGAAAGTTCCGGTACAGAGAGTCTGGTTTCTTCTGCGGGTGAAAAGATGGTGCCATGTGGGGATGGTGCAGTTTGTGACAGGCATCTGTTCTTTTCTGTGGGGACTGACCATCATCGGTGGATTTATCAAATATTATTCTTACTATCTGGTGCCCTGTATCCTGGCGGAAAATCCGGATATAGGGGCCAGGGATGCCATTACGCTGTCCCGGAGGATGATGAAGGGACACAAATGGGAATGTTTTGTGCTGGAACTGTCTTTTCTGGGCTGGGAATTTCTGGGTGCCCTTACCATGGGCATTTCCAATATCCTTTTTACGGAACCTTACAAGGCTGCCGTGCTGGGAGAATACTATGCGGAGCTTCGCCGTCTGGCAAAGGAAGGACAGCTGGAAAACGCGGAGCTGCTGCATGACAGATATCTGTTTGAAAAAGCAGACCAGGGGACACTGGAAAAAGAATACAGGGATGTGGAGGAAGCCTTCCGGGAGACAATGGGGAATATGCCTTCCTTAAAAGGGGTGGGCAAATTTCTGGCAGAAGTGCTGGGGCTCACGGTCAGACAGAAAAAAGAGACCAGGATGCTGGAGGAAGAGCAGAGCCGCAGGTTCCGGCTGGAGTATGAAAAAAAGGCTCTGGAGGGAACGGTGTATCCTGCCAGGCTCTGCCCCATCCCGGAAAAGAGAAAGCAAAAGTGGGTGGCAAGCCTGAATTATCTCAGATATTATTCCGTGTGGTCCGTGATTTTGATGTTTTTTACCCTTTCCTTCGTGGGCTGGGTGTGGGAAGTGAGCCTGCACCTGATCACGGATGGGACATTTGTAAACCGCGGTGTGCTGCACGGCCCCTGGCTTCCGATTTACGGCTGCGGGGGCGTGATGATTCTGCTTCTGCTGAATGCTTTCCGCAAAAAACCCATGCTGGAATTTCTTCTGGCCATTGTGCTGTGCGGATGTGTGGAATACTTTACTTCCCTTTATCTGGAAATTGTCCATGACGGAACCAGATGGTGGGATTACACAGGATATTTTCTGAACCTGCACGGAAGAATCTGTGCGGAGGGGCTGCTGGTCTTCGGTGTGGGCGGCATGGCAATCGTCTATGTGCTGGCGCCTTTTCTGGATGAACTGTTCCGGAAAATACCCATGAAGATAATGATAATTGCCGCGGTGATACTGACAGGAATATTTGCAGCGGACCAGGTTTATTCGGCGGAACATCCCAATGAAGGAAAGGGAATCACAGACTATGCCGGGAATTCCGTATACGAGGAGGGGGTTTTGTCATGATAGCGGTATATTTGTCCCCGGTGTATCTGATCCTGTGCTTTTATGTTTTATTCCGGCTTCTGGTCTGGCTGGAAAAATGTTATCCGTACCTGGGCAAAAAGCGTGTGCGCATACCGGTTGTGGCGGTGTACCTTTTTGTGGTCTTCTGCATTTTGCTTGCCTTTTTTCTGGAGCCCTCCCCGGGCAAAAGAGTGCTGAAGCAGTTCAGCAACGCATGGCTGGGAGTTTTGTTAAACAGTCTTTTAATTATCGGAATTACGGATGTAATCCGTCTGGTTTTGAAGCTGTTTTCTTTTCCTATGAAAGAGAAACTGTTTTCTCCCAAAAGCCACGCCGCCGTCGGAGGGATCTGTATGCTCTGTGTGACGGGGCTGAGTATATGGGGCATCAGAAACGCGGAACATCTGCAGGTGACGGATTATGAGCTGTATGTGGACAAGGAGGCGGGGAACCTGGATTCCCTGAAAATCATTCTGGCGGCAGACCTGCACATGGGCTACAGTGTGGGAGTCGGCCAGATCAGGCAGATGGTGGAGCAGATCAACCGGGAAGATGCGGATCTTGTGGTGATCGCCGGCGATATTTTTGACAATGAATATGACGCGCTGGAGGATCCGGAGGAACTGGCGGAGATTCTGGCCGGTATCCGGAGCAGGTACGGGGTTTATGCCTGCTACGGAAACCATGATATCCGGGAGAAGGTGTTGGCAGGATTTACCTTTTCCGGTTCCGGGGAAAAAACAAGCGATCCCCGGATGGATGCGTTTCTGGAAATGGCAGGTATCCGGCTTCTCCGGGAGGAAGGTGTGCTGATAGAGGATGCCTTCTGGCTCTACGGCAGGCCGGATTACAGCAGGCCGGGCAGGGGAATCCGGACGCGGAAGACGCCGGAACAGGTGACGGCGGATCTGGATCTGACAAAGCCGGTCATTGTTCTCGACCATGAACCGCTGGAGCTGCAGGAACTGGCGGACGCGGGGGTGGATATCGATCTGAGCGGCCATACCCATGACGGACAGATGTTTCCGGGAAATGTGGTCACCGGTTTCCTCTGGGAGAATTCCTATGGCTATCTGCGCAAGGACAATATGCATAATGTGGTGACTTCCGGAGTGGGTGTGTTCGGCCCCGACATGAGAGTGGGAACAAAAAGCGAGATATGCAGGATCACGGTGCGGTTCAGGAGCGGGGGCGGTCCGGACGCCTGACGGAAGCCCGGGAGATTTGCACAAGAATTCTCAAGCCGGTTGACTGGGAATCCGGGAATGTGATAAAATAAGTCCATATTTGTGGCATGAAGAGGCCCAATGGCCATCTGTATCATGATTGGTTTGAACTCATGATATAATAGTTAGAAAATCATGGAAGCGGAACAAGGAGGCGGATATATGGCAGAGCAGCAAAAGAAGCAGGACATGGGGAGCGGCAGCATACCAAAACTGATGCTGAACCTGGCGATTCCGGCAGTGGTGGCGCAGCTGATCAATATGCTGTATAATATTGTGGACAGGATTTATATCGGACACATTCCGGACGCGGGGGCATCAGCCCTGACGGGAGTGGGCTTATTTCTGCCGATTCTGATGATGATCAATGCATTTGCCATGCTGGCAGGCTCCGGGGGTGCGCCCAGGGCAGCCATTGCCATGGGAAAAAATGACCGGAATAACGCGCAGAAGATTATGGGGAACTGTTTTTCCGTGCTGATGATTTTTGCGGTACTGCTGACGGTTTTGTTTTATGTGTTTGCGCCGCAGCTTCTGCGCCTTTTCGGGGCAAGCGACGTGACCCTGCCCTATGCGCTGGATTATGCGCGGATTTATATTCTGGGGACGGTTTTTGTGATGATCGTCATGGGAATGAATCCTTTCATCACCACCCAGGGGTTTGCCAAATTCAGTATGATGACCACTGTGGTGGGGGCAGTCTGCAATATTATCCTGGATCCCATTCTGATCTTCGGACTTCAGATGGGGGTGCAGGGAGCGGCAGTGGCCACTGTGCTCAGCCAGGCTGTCAGCGCGGTGTGGGTGTTATGGTTCCTTAGGGGGAAGAAAACTCTGCTGAAGCTGTCTTTGGGGGACCTGAGGCTGGAGCCGCAGGTGATCTTTCCCTGCCTTGCGCTGGGAATCTCTTCTTTTGTCATGCTCAGCACGGAAAGTATTTTGAATATCAGCTTTAACAGCTCACTGTCCCGTTACGGCGGGGATGTGGCCGTGGGTGCCATGACCATCATCTCTTCCTGCAGCCAGCTGGTGCTTCTGCCGCTGCAGGGAATCTGCCAGGGGGGACAGCCCATTATGAGCTTTAACTTTGGCGCGGGAAAGAAAGAGCGGGTAAAGCAGGCGTTCCGGTGCCAGTTTATGGCATGTACAGGTTACTCCACGTTCATGTGCCTGATGATGATGCTGGCGCCCGGGGTGTTTGCGGGGATTTTCAGCAGTGATGCTTCTCTGGTGGAATATACGGTCTGGGCCATGCGGATTTATATGGCGGGGATTTTTTCCACCGGTGTCCAGATTTCCTGCCAGCAGACCTTTATGGCGCTGGGGCAGGCTAAGATCAGTCTGCTGATGGCATGTCTGCGGAAACTGGTACTTCTGATTCCCCTGATTTTTATCCTGCCCTTCCTTCTGCCGGACCAGGTGTTCGGGGTGTTTGTGGCAGAACCGGTGAGTGACATCATAGCGGCATCAGTCACCGGAACCATGCTGTTTACACGGCTGAACCGGATTCTGGAAAACGGCGCGGGACAGATGGGGAAATCCCGTTAAATACAGAAAGCAGAACAAAAAAGGATAAGGAGGAAGTTCTTTCAATGGAAATGATAATAAACCAGACTTTTGACGAAGAGAGAGCCCTATACGGCGCCCGGGGAATCACGGTAAAAACATGCAGGTTTGACGGGCCTGCGGACGGGGAGAGTGCGTTTAAGGAGGGCAGTGACATTGTGGTGGAGGACTGTTTTTTCAATCTGCGGTATCCCTTCTGGCATGACGACGGACTGAAAATTGTCCGTTCCGAGATGACGGAGCTGTGCCGTGCCGCCCTGTGGTATTCTGAGGGAATAGAGATTGCGGACACCAGACTTCACGGAATCAAGGCACTGCGGGAGTGCAGCCGGGTGAAAATGGAGGGATGTGACATTATATCCCCTGAGTTCGGCTGGTTTGTGAAGGAGATAGAAATGCGTGACTGCACGGTCCAGGGAGAGTATTTTATGATGCGTTCCGGACAGATGCATTTTGATGGAGTGCGCCTGAAAGGAAAGTATTCCTTCCAGTATATTCAGGAGGCATTGTTCGAAAACTGTGAGTTTGACACCAAGGACGCGTTCTGGCACGCGAAGAACGTGACAGTCCGCAACAGTACGGTGAAAGGAGAATATCTTGCCTGGTACTGTGAGAATGTCACTTTTGAGAACTGCAGAATCATCGGGACACAGCCACTTTGTTATTGCAAGGGGCTGAAGCTTGTGAACTGTGAGATGCTGGACACGGACTTAAGCTTTGAACGCTCCCAGGTGGAGGCCACTCTGACGGCACCCATTGTCAGCATCAAAAATCCTCTCTCCGGCCATATATACGTTCCGGAGGCAGGGGAGATCATTCTGGATATCCCGGAGGCAAAGGGTGAAATCGTGATCCGTGACCCCAAATGTAACTGTGCATAAACAATTCTGGCAGGAAGAAATTCCTGCCTTTTGACTACGTACCCGACACATCAGGAAAATACCTACCGGAAAACAATTTCGACAGAATCCGGACGGGAAGGGAACCGGATGAAGGAAAAGAAGCATTTTTGATGTTTTTGCGGAAGTGAACAGGAACGGGCAGACCATTCTGATGGTCACCCATGATGTGGCATTGTCCAAATATGTGAAGCGGGTGGTTGTCATACGGGATGGAAAATCAGCTCGGTAAAACTGCGGAAGGAGGAATATCCGGACCGAATCAGGGAGTCTGCCGTGAACTGGAGGGAAGAAGACACCAGGATGAATATGTTGTCATGGACAAGGCGGACCAGGGCCGGATTCCCAGGGAGATGGACGGAATACTGCGGACAGACGGCAATGTGATAAAAGTAGAACCGCAGGACGATAAAGTCATATTGAGAGGGAAAAAATAGGGAAAAATAGAGTGAAAAGTGGGAATCTCCTCTTGCATTTACTGAAAAATGCGATATAATAGTGGGAATGCTGCAAAAAAAGAGTCAATTTTCAGGGAGATAACTATGATGGGCGGTCTAAAGAGAAAATTTGTTGGGGACAAGGCATTTTACAGAATGGTTCTGGCGGTGGCAGTACCTATCATGATTCAGAACGGGATCACAAACTTTGTGGGCCTGCTGGACAATATCATGGTGGGACAGATCGGTACGGAGCAGATGTCCGGAGTGGCTATCGTGAACCAGCTGCTGATGGTGTATTATCTCTGTGTCTTCGGCGGGCTGGCCGGAGCGGGGATTTTTACTGCCCAGTATTTCGGACAGAAGGACCATGAGGGAATCCGGCAGACCTTCCGCTATAAATTCTGGATGGCCCTGATCCTCACGGCGGGAGCCATTCTTTTGCTGCTTTCCGCAGGCCGGAATCTGATACAGATGTATCTGAGCGGCAGCAGTGACGGAGGAGACCTGACGGCCGCCCTGCAGTACGGTACCTCTTATCTGCGCGTGATGCTTCTGGGAATTCCGGCATTCATGTGGGTGCAGATTTACGTGAGTACTTTGCGGGAATGCGGGGAGACAGTGGTGCCCATGAAGGCGGGCATCGCGGCGGTGGCAGTCAATCTGTGCCTGAATTATCTACTGATTTACGGAAAGCTGGGACTGCCGGCCCTGGGTGTGGTGGGCGCGGCCATGGCCACGGTGGTGTCCCGCTACGTGGAGGCGGCCATTGTCATTGTCTGGACCCACAGACACAAGGAGAAAAATCCGTACATAACCGGTATTTACAAGACACTGAAGGTTCCCGGGCATCTGGCGGTGAAATACTTTATCAAAGGCGCCCCCCTGCTGGTCAATGAGACAATGTGGTCGGCCGGTATGGCGATGCTGACGCAGTGCTATTCCGTCAGGGGACTGAGTGTGATAGCAGGCCTGAATATTGCAAATACCATCAATAATGTATTTAATGTGGTCTTTATTGCCATGGGAGACGCGGTGGCCATTATAATCGGACAGCTCCTGGGTGCCGGAAAAATGGAAGAGGCAAGGGATACGGACAATAAGATTATCGCTTTTTCCGTATGCTGCTGTCTGGGGATTGCGGTTCTGATGGTATTCATAGCCCCGCTGTTCCCGCAGATCTATAAGACCACGGATGACGTGAAGGCCCTGGCTGTGCAGTTTATCATTGCACAGGCGATTTTCATGCCCCAGGCGGCATTTATGCACGCGGCATATTTTACCCTCCGGTCAGGCGGGAAAACCATTGTCACTTTCTTGTTTGACAGTGTGTTTGTATGGTGTGTCAGTGTTCCGGTGGCCTACAGCCTCAGCCGGCTGACTTCGATACCGGTCATTGCCATCTTTGCCATGGTGCAGATAGCGGACTGGATCAAATGTATCATCGGCTTTGTACTGGTGAAAAAAGGAGTATGGCTGCAGAACATTGTGGCGAAATAACAGGGAAAGAGAGGGGCTGTCGCATATGTGGCAGTCCCTTTTTATGCGCAGGCCCGTACAAAAAGTGCGATTCTTCGCACTTGGAATTATGCCACTAAAGCGGCGTACGGGCCGCACGGAGGGTAGTGGAGATGAACTTTCTCTACTGGCTTCCCGATATACGATTTTGTTTGTATATATGCTTCCATTGCTGCTTCATGTGGGAAAAATAATGGAAGGAAAATCTGATAACAAGCGGTCACGGCAAATGGCAGGCGGGAAACTGTGACATACCCGGATAGTGAACTGCGCATGTGTACAGTATTTAAAAAAAATTTGAAATATTATTGACATAGGTCAGGGATAATCATATAATATATTTGAAAATATTTTGAAATAGCTGCTGTGAACGGGTGTATAAAACATGAGTAAGACAAATATTTTTAAAGTCCTGTCGGACAAGCGCAGAAGAGATATTTTGGTAATGTTGAAAGACGGGAGAAAAAATGCCGGGGAAATAGCGGAGAAATTAGGTGTTTCGCTTTCGGACCTCTCCTATCATTTGAAATTACTGAAAAGCGCTGATCTTGTTATGGAGTACAAGAGCAAGAATTTTGTGTATTACGAAATCAATACAACCGTATTTGGTGAACTGATCTTGTGGGTGGAACAATTTGGAGGTGCTGGAAAATGAAAAAAATAATGTGGGCAATTTCAATACTTTCGTTTGTGCTTACTGCCATTGTACTGCAGTTTATGCCGGATTCTGTGCCGATGCATTATGACCTGGCGGGAAATCCTGACAGATGGGGGTCAAAATACGAAAATTTCCTGTTCCCCGTGGTGATCCTTCTTCTGTCCCTGCACTGGCATTTATTCACTGCACATTTTGAAAAAAAGCGGCGAAGGCTTCTTCTGAAAAGGAACGGGCTGAGGCTTTGTCCAATGCGAAAGTGCTGAAAATCGTTGGAATTTCCATGGCGGCCATGTTTACGGCCATGCAGGGCTTTATTCTGTACAGCGCATATGTGGAAGTCAGTGTAAATTCCGCGCAGGCATATGTTGATATTGGGAAAGTCTCTTGTATCCTGATGGGCGTAATGCTTATCATTCTGGGAAATTACCTGCCGAAAACAAAAAAGAACCATATAGCCGGCCTCAGGGTAAGCTGGAGTATGTATAATGATATCACCTGGAGGAAAAGCAATCGCTTTGGTGGCACCGCTATGATAATTGCAGGGCTGTGCGGCATTATTACAACCGTTTTCGCCAGGTCAGTCATAGCCGTTGTTTTACTCCTGTTTTATATACTGGCTGCTACAGTGATTACCCTCATTTATTCACACAAAGTATATGTGGCTGAACTTTCTAAAAAAGATGAATGTTAAATGGTATTTGTCTGCCACGGCAGCACGGCGGGTAGCCGGGAATTGACGGCACTTGTGGGGCAAAACGGGGCAAATCGCAGCAATAGGAGCGGTGGGGTACTACGGTTTTACTACGAATGAGGGAATGAAAAATAGGAAATGTGAATAATCGTTAAAAGGTAGTAGGGAATCGTTAAATTATGGTTGTTATCGTTATAAGGTACAAGAAAATAAGTGCAGATGTTTCTTGGGTAAGCGCCAAATATTCCTGCGGATTTTCTAATTCCCTGGATTCCTCTATCATTGTAAATGAAAGATAGTTAGACTATTTCACTACAATTATGGAGGATAGGTTATGACATCTGCACGCAAAGTTCGTGTTCCCATGGGGGAACAGATCAGGATTATCAATGAATGCCGCCAGAGCGGTATGACAGATGCTGACTGGTGTCGTGAAAACGACATTTCTGTAAGCACTTTTTATAACTGGGTCAGCCGCTGCCGGAAAGCGGCAGCGGATCAGATCCCGCCACCGAATTATGGTCATTGTGAGATCCCGCGTTCAAAGCAGGACGTGGTTCCCATTGACATTGTTTCG
>CAJTLR010000058.1:24108-24356 GCA_910577185.1 uncultured Acetatifactor sp. | reverse complement strand
GCTGCTCTCCTGCTTCTGCGGCGGCAATGGCGGTTTCTTCGGAAGCAACAACGGCTGCGGCTGTGGTTGCGGCTGTGGCTGCAATTAAGCATTAAACCGGAGGGAAACTCCATCCTGAGGCAGGCTCCCGTGGGATATTGGTTCCCATGGGGGCCTGTTTCCCGGTCAGCATCCCCGGCGGCAGCGGGTCAGTCCGCAATGCCCCGGGCTGCACCCGGGAAAGATCTGTGGCGGCAGTTACGGCTTTT
>CAJTLR010000058.1:0-24097 GCA_910577185.1 uncultured Acetatifactor sp. | reverse complement strand
ATCTGCCTGCATGTCTACATAGAATAGAAAAAAGGAACGGTTCATGTCCTGAAAGGAGTACGCCTATGGAGGAGCAAAATTCGAAAACAATCACTGCATTTGATTCCCTTTTTACCAATCACCGGATTCAAATGCTCAAAATCCTCCTCCCCTGGATTGCCCCCGGACAACAGAGCGGTTTTGCAGTCTACATAAAGCTGCTGGAATTACAGTACACGCTCTCGTTCCTCCGCAAAAATACGTCAGCACGTCTTTTTGGAAACGGAAAACAATTATCTTCCGACTTCTTCCAGGGAGATAACGGGGATACCATGGAACTGCTGGATGAACTTCTTTCTTTCAGCGGTCCGGAAGAACGCGCCAAAATTGAAAACATGAAAAATATGATGGCCAGCCTGCAGAAAATGCGGGAAATGATGGATATGATTCAGATGATGCAGGAGCTTTTCCCCGAGGGAATGGGCGGTGACAATCCCATGGACCTGTTCTCCGGCATGTCCGACGAAGGCCTGGCCTCCGTCTTCCAGATGTTTGGTTCAGACCGGCAGACACCACCCCAGGAGTAAATCCAAAGTCCCCATCATAATGATTGTTTTCCGCCAGCGGGAATTAAAAAACAGAAAGGAGCCTCCATGGAAAATCAATCAAGACCTGCCTGGATGTCGGATCCGCTTGTGAAAGACATCCCGGAAAAAAAGCTGAAGTTTGTGGAAGACCTGTTCGCAAAAGGACGGGGCAAGAGCCAGAAGGAAATGATGGCTTTTGCGCTGCCCATGATGAAAAAGGCAAAGCAGGAAAATCTCACCTTTACACCCCAGGAGATGAATGCTGCCATTGCCGCCATCCGGAAACACAGCAGCCAGGAAGAATTGTCGCAGATTGACAAAATACTGGAAAAAAGCCGGAACGGAAAACTTGCGCAGGAACCGTAATTCTGCCGGAATTCCATTTTCCGAATAAGGCAAAAGGAGGGAAGCTGCATGTGTGCTTCCCTCCCTTGCCGTTTCCGTATATTTCCATCCTTCACACGTTTATTTTACTACGATATTTACAATCCTCCCGGGAACATAGATCTCTTTTACAATATTTCCGGTGAGTTTGTCTCCCAGCGCTTCTTTCGCCGCCGCAATGATAGCATCTTTTTCCTGATCTTTGGGCACCGAAATGGTCACACGGATTTTGCCGTTCACCTGTACCCCGATCTCTGTCATGCTTTCCACGGTCCTGGCTTCCTCATAAACCGGCCATGTGGTCTCATAAAGCCTGCCTTCATATCCGGCCTCCTGCCACAGTTCTTCCGTGATATGGGGCGCCACCGGATTCAGCAATGCCAGCAGTGTTTTGAACTCTCCCTTTGTGACTTCGTTCTTTTTGTAAAACTCATTGATCAGGGACATCATTGCCGCAATGGCGGTATTATATTTCAGGTTTTCAAAGTCTCCCGACACTTTTTTGATGGTCTGGTGCATTTTTGTCTCCAGGGATGCGCTGTAGCCATCCCCCTCCACCAGCATATCCTGCAGCTTCCACACCCTTTCCAGGAAGCGGCGGCAACCTTTTACGCCATCCTCGCTCCAGGCGGCACTCAGGTCAAAGGCACCGATAAACATTTCATAGCAGCGCAGGGTATCCGCGCCGTACTCCCTGACAATGTCATCCGGGTTTACTACATTTCCCCTGGATTTGGACATTTTTTCCCCATTGGAACCCAGAATCATGCCATGGCTGGTTCTCTTCCGGTAAGGCTCGGCGCATGGCACATCTTTCTGGTCATAGAGAAACCTGTGCCAGAAACGGGAATACAGCAGGTGGAGCGTGGTATGCTCCATACCGCCATTGTACCAGTCTACGGGCATCCAGTATTCCAGCGCCTCTTTGCCAGCAATCGCCTCCTCATTTTTCGGATCCGTGTATCTTAAGAAATACCAGGAGGAACCCGCCCACTGGGGCATGGTATCCGTCTCACGCTTCGCAGGGCCGCCGCAGTGCGGGCATGTGGTATTCACCCAGTCCGTCATGGATGCCAGCGGGGAATCCCCGTTGTCGGTGGGTTCATAACTTTCCACCTCGGGAAGCATCAGGGGAAGTTCACTCTCATCAATGGGCACGAAACCGCACTTTTCACATTTTACAATGGGAATCGGCTCTCCCCAGTAACGCTGTCTGGAAAATACCCAGTCACGGAGTTTGTAATTGGTCTTGCTGGTGCCCAGACCGTTATTCTCCAGGTATTCGATGATTTTTTTCTTGGCATCCGCCACGGAAAGGCCGTCCAGGAAATCGGAATTTACAAGTGTTCCCGTCTCCACGTCCGGATATACGGCCTCCTGCACGCTGACAGGGCTTCCCGCCACTACCTCCACGATGGGGAGTCCGAATTTCTTTGCAAAATCCCAGTCTCTCTCGTCATGGGCGGGCACGGCCATGATGGCCCCCGTACCATAGGTCATCAGCACATAATCGGAAATCCAGACCGGAATTTCCTTCCCGTTCACAGGATTGGTGGCTGTCAGGCCCTCTATCTGCACACCGGTCTTGTCTTTGGCCAGTTCTGTACGCTCAAAATCGGATTTCTTCGCCGCCTGCTCCCGGTATGCGGCCAGGGCGTCATAATTGCGGATTTCATCCCGGTATTTGTCGATCAGGGGATGCTCCGGTGATACCACCATATATGTGGCCCCAAAAAGGGTATCCGGTCTTGTGGTATAAATACGGAGTTTCTCCTCTTTTCCCGTTATGGCAAAATCTACCTCTGCCCCCTGGGATTTACCAATCCAGTTCTTCTGGGAAACTTTGACACGTTCAATATAATCAACCGTGTCCAGTCCCTGCAGCAGCTTTTCCGCATACTCCGTAATTTTCAGCATCCACTGGCTCTTGACCCTGCGGACCACTTCCGAACCGCAGCGCTCGCAGACTCCGCTGACGACTTCCTCATTGGCAAGTCCCACCTTGCAGGAAGTACACCAGTTGATGGGCATCTCTGTCTTGTATGCCAGTCCTGCCTTGAAGAGTTTCAGGAAAATCCACTGGGTCCACTTATAATAACCGGGGTCCGTGGTATTGACTTCCCTTTCCCAGTCGAAGGAATATCCAAGGGCATGAAGCTGGCCCTTGAAACGCTCCACATTATTCTTCGTCACAATTCTGGGATGAATGTGGTTCTTGATGGCGTAGTTTTCCGTGGGAAGGCCAAATGCATCCCATCCCATGGGATAGAGTACATTGTAGCCCTGCATCCTGCGCTTGCGCGCCACTATGTCCAGGGCCGTGTAGGGACGCGGATGTCCCACATGCAGCCCCTGCCCTGAAGGATAGGGAAATTCCACCAGACAATAGTATTTGGGCCTGGAATAATCTTCGGAAGTCTGAAATGCCTTTTCTTCGTCCCAGACCGCCTGCCATTTTTTCTCCACCTCATGGTGGTTGTAAGGTTTTGCCATAATTATGTCTCCTCAAGAATCAGATTCTATTTTGTGTCCCTGTATCTGTCATTCCCTATGCACAGCCAGGGCTGCTCCCTCCCGTTCCGGACGGAAAACAATCCCGTACCGTAACAAGACATACAGCAGCCCGGAACATGCACCGGACTGCTGGTTTTGTCAGGTCTTGTAAAATTTTTCAGAATCAGTCGTCTGCAGAGTTTTCCGCAACGCTGGCCGCCCTTGCGGCAATCTCCTTCTCCTGGACATCCGAAGGAGCCTGCTCATAGCGGATAAACTCATAGCTGTAAACACCCCTTCCTCCGGTCATGGAACGAAGGTCCGTGCAATAGCCATGGAGGGAACTCTGGGGAATTTCTGCCTCAATTACCTGCTTCCCGCCGGCCAGGGGGTTCATTCCCAGCACACGTCCGCGTCTCTTGTTCAGGTCTCCCATAACATCTCCCGTGTAGGCATCGGGAACCGTGACTTTCAGGGACGCGATGGGCTCCAGCAGAATGGGATGCGCTTCCATAAATCCCTTCTTAAATGCCTGGATGGTAGCCATCTTGAATGCCTGCTCGGAGGAGTCTACCGGATGGTAGGATCCATCATAGAGAACCGCTTTCACACCCACCACGGGATAAGCCGCCATGGGTCCTTTGATCACGGATTCCTGCAGCCCCTTCTCCACAGCGGGGAAGTAGTTCTTGGGAACGGTGCCTCCCACCACTTCCTGGGCAAATTCAAACGCCTGCTCCATATCCCCGGAAGGAGCAAAACGCATTTTAACATGTCCGTACTGTCCGTGGCCGCCGGACTGTTTTCTGTATTTATATTCCACATCAGACTGCTTCTTGATGGTCTCCCTGTAGGCAACCTTGGGACGGTCCAGTTCCACATCCACCTTATATTCATTCAGAAGGCGGCTGACAACGATATCCAGATGCTGGTCGCCCATACCATAGAGCAGGGTCTGTCTGTTCTCCGCATCGTTTACCACCTTCAGGGTAAGATCTTCATTGGTCAGTTTCTGCAGTGCCTGGGAAATCTTGTCCACATCCCCCTTATTCTTGGGCTTATAACGCATGCAGGTATAAGGAGTGGATACCTCCACCTTGCCGTATTTGATGGGAGTCGTCTTGGTGGCAAGGCTGTTGCCCGTCTTCGCATCGCTGAGCTTTGCCAGCGCGCCCAGATCCCCCGCGTGAAGCTCAGGCACTTCCATGGGTTTATTTCCCTGCAGGACATACAGTTTGCCGATCTTCTCTTCCACTTCGGAATCCACGTTGTAAAGCAGGTCATCCGTCTTCAGAACGCCAGAGTTTACCTTTACCAGGGAATATTTTCCGATAAAAGGGTCGACAATGGTTTTCCAGATAATGGCGGATTTTGCCTTGGAAAAATCATAGTCCGCATTGTAAATCTCATTTGTCTTCATATTGATTCCCGCGATCTTGCGGTTCTCGGGGCTGGGCATGTATTTCACAATGTCATCCAGCAGCGTGTAAACACCCTGGCACAGTATATTGGATCCCATGGTCATGGGAACGATGGTTCCGTCGCACACATTGGTTCTCAGGGCGGCACGGATCTCCGCGTCGGAGAAGGTCTCCCCGCCAAAGTAACGCTCCATCATCTCCTCGCTGGTCTCCGCCACTGCTTCCATGAGTGTATCACGGCAGATTTCCAGGTTTTTCCTGTTGTATTCCGGCACTTCACAGTCCACAACTTCCTTCCCCTGCCAGCGATGGCCGGTCTCTGAGACAACATTTACATAACCGACAAATTTCTCGGCCTCACGTATGGGCAGATTAAAGGGAGCCATCTTCTTGCCATAGAGATTGGTCATGTCCTCCACCACCTGACGGAAAGAGGCATTGTCCACATCCATGTTGGAAACATAGATAAACCTGGGCAGCTTATATTTCTCGCAAAGCTCCCATGCCTTCTGGGTTCCCACTTCGATGCCGGACTTGCCGTTTACCACGATGATAGCAGCGCCTGCGGCACTGATAGCCTCTTCGGCCTCCCCCACAAAATCAAAATAACCGGGAGTGTCAATCACATTGATCTTATGTCCCTCCCACTCAATGGGAATAACGGATGCATTAATGGAAAACTTACGCTTCTGTTCCTCTTTGCCGTAGTCACTCAAAGTATTGCCATCGGGCACTTTACCCATGCGGGACGTAATTCCGGACAGATACGCAAAAGCTTCCGCCAGGCTGGTCTTACCGCTTCCGCCGTGTCCCAGCAGCACCACATTACGAATCTTGTCAGTTGTGTAAACTTTCATTTGACTTTCCTCCAGTTTTTATGTAATTTGGGTGTTTTGACATGATAATGACAAAAGAAACCATTCCCATATGACTATTTTACTAGACTGTGCCGGTTTTTACAAGCTATTATTCTCAATTCTCTGAATTTTTAAGGCATTTTTAAGGAAAGGATATTTTTGTTGACTTTCGCACATTAAAGTGCTATTGTGATACGGGATGGAAAAAATATTTCGGAAAATACAGTAAAACAGAAGAAACGAGGTGTCTCCATGTCCCATTTAACCTGCGGCTTTATCGGCCTGGGCCTCATCGGCGGCTCCGTGGCCAGAGCCCTGAAACAATATATCCGGCATGTAAAAATCATCGCCTTTGACATCAGTCCCCAAACCCTTTCCCTGGCGGAAAAGGAAGCCGTGGCAGATGTCACCGCCTCCGGGATAGACAAAAAGTTTGCGGAATGTGACTATATTTTTTTATGCGCTCCTGTGAAAAAAAACGATGCCAATCTGTGTGCGGTAAGGAAAATCATGAAACCTGACTGCCTTCTCACGGATGTGGGCAGCGTAAAAAACGGCATCCACGAAGCCGTACGGGCCGCGGGACTGGAAAAGAACTTTGTGGGCGGGCATCCCATGGCAGGCAGCGAACGGGTGGGCTTTGCCAATTCCAAGGCATCCCTTCTGGAAAACGCCTATTATATTCTCACGCCCACGCCCGAAGTCTCCCCGGAAAAACTGGAGCATTACCGGAAACTGGTGTCCGATATGCGGGCCATCCCCCTGATTCTGGACTATCGGCAGCATGATTATGTAACTGCCGCCATAAGCCATCTCCCGCATGTCATCGCTTCCTCCCTTGTGAACCTGGTGCGGGAAAGCGATTCCCCGGATGGCATCATGCGGATGATTGCGGCGGGCGGATTCAAGGATATCACCAGAATCGCTTCTTCCCAGGCAGGCATGTGGCAGCAGATCTGCCTGGCCAACGGGGAAAATATTTCCGCTTTGCTCTCCGGTTACATCAGGGCACTGACTTCCTTTCAGGAAAAACTGGAGCAAAAGGATGGGGATGCCCTGTACCGGCAGTTTGAAGATGCCCGGATTTACCGGGATTCCTTCATCAATGCCTCCAGCGGTCCCATCAAACGCTCCCACAGCATCAGTGTGGAGATTCCCGACCGTTCCGGTGCCCTGGCCCACATTACCGCCCTTCTGGCCGGCCAGGGACTGAGTATCAAAAATGTGGGGATCACGCATAACAGGGAATCAGAAGACGGTGTCCTGAAGATAGAATTTTACACGGAAGCTTCCATGACAATGGCAGGGAAAATTCTGAAGGAAGCAGGCTACAGCGCCACAGTACGATTATAGGATCGCGCCCCGTGTACACAAAAAGCTGCCCCCTTCAGGTGGCAGCCGCTGCTTTTTTAACTGATTTTTTCAGGGTATGCCTTCTGCAGAAAAACACCACGCAGATACAGAACAGCATACCAAAAACGCCTCCGCAGGTATCAAGCATCACATCCGCAAAACTGGCATATCTGCCCGGCACAAAATACTGGTGAAATTCATCCCCGGCGGCAGAGAGAAACACCCACACCGCGGTCAGCAGCCGGAGTCTCCACCCCTGTCTCATCCACTGGCTCCACAGAACATACACCAGGACACCCATGCAGGCATATTCCGAAAAATGGGCCAGTTTCCGCAGGGGATGTTCAAAATACTCTGCCATTCCTGCCATGGCCGCGTCACTCCAGCCCGCTCCTGACAGGGAATTCAGAATTCCCACGCATTTCTCGGAAATCATCCTGCTCAGGGATCCGGATTCCCCGCTGTCCTGGGCCGAAAAATGAAAAATCGTATAATAAAGTATTCCGAGCAAAGCGGACACAATGCATGTAACAGTCACTTTCCGCACAGTGACCACTTTCCCCGGCATTCCTTTTTCTTCTTTAGACTTCATCATTAACAGTCTGATATACTTCAATTCTCGCAGAATCCATCTCTGGCATTCCGATAAAGATGGCACCGTATCCGTAACCGCCTGCCTTTAACTCAATCCTTACGATCTGCAGGAACGCGTGAATGACCTCCTTGGTCCAAATGGTCAGATATGCCTCGTAAACCTCACCGATCTGCAGGGGTTCGCTGCAGTCAAAGCCAACGCCGTTCTTGGATACATCCGCAATATTGATTGTCACTTCTTTGCCAGCATTGCCATCCAGCCTTTTAATCACAAGCTTGGAGGCCAAATCGGTTCTTCTTGTCTTTCTTCTATCCTGTTGCTGCATAATTCTACCTCTCCTTTTGCCGGTGAAATATCTCACCCAGAATAGTTTCAGTATATCATTTTTTTCCTTTTTTCTCAAGTCCTTTTTTGCCGGCCCAGGGCTCACCCAATATACATGGCATCCCCGAAACTGAAAAAACGATATTTCTCCCTGACCGCTTCCTCATAGGCTCCAAGCACATTTTCCCGTCCTGCCAGCGCGGAGACCAGCATGATCAGCGTGGACTCGGGCAGGTGAAAATTGGTGATCAGTCCGTCCAGAACCCTGAACCGGTAACCGGGGTAGATGAAAATATCCGTGTCCCTTCCGCCGGGATGCACCATGCCGTTTTCATCCGCGGCGCTTTCCAGGGTCCGGCAGCTGGTGGTTCCTACGCAGATCACCCGCCCTCCCTCTGTTTTGGTTCTGTTGATTATTGCCGCGGTTTCCTCTGATATCCGGTAGTACTCCGAATGCATGTGGTGATCCAGGATATTGTCTTCTTTCACCGGCCGGAACGTCCCCAGCCCCACATGAAGGGTCACATAAGCCACCTTCACCCCCTTTGCCGCAATTTCTTCCAGCAAAGTTTCGGTAAAATGAAGCCCTGCGGTAGGTGCGGCGGCAGAACCTTCGTTTCTGGCATAAACTGTCTGATAGCGGTTTTTATCCTGGAGTTTGTGCGTGATATAAGGCGGCAGAGGTATTTCTCCCAGGGCATCCAGCACTTCCTCAAAAATGCCCTCATAGGTAAAATGAACCAGGCGGCTGCCTTCTTCCGCCACATCCAGAATTTCTGCCTTCAGCCGTCCGTCCCCAAAGACCAGCTTTGTTCCGGGACGGCATTTTTTCCCGGGTTTCACCAGCGTCTCCCACACATTCCCGCCGGTGCGCTTCAGCAAAAGCAGCTCCACATGGCCGCCGGTACCCTCCCGCTCCCCCAGAAGCCTGGCAGGAATCACCCTGGTGTCATTCAGCACCAGACAGTCCCCTTTCCGCAGGAAAGAGACCACATCCCGGAAAATATGGTGGGATCTTGCCCCCGTTTTTTTATCCAGCACAAGGAGCCTGCTGGAGGAGCGCTCCTCCAGAGGATCCTGTGCAATCAGTTCTTCGGGCAGATCAAAGTAAAAATCTGACTTCCGCAATTCCACGGCCATTACATAGCCGCTCCTTCCGCGAATACCTTATACCCTCTGTATGTCTCGTACACATCTGCCTTGCTGGTGGCTTCCCAGGGTGCATGCATGTTCAGTACGGGCACGCCGCTGTCTATTACATTCATGCCATACTCGGCCAGGATGTAAGCGATGGTTCCACCGCCGCCCACGTCCACTTTTCCCAGTTCCGCGGTCTGCCACACAATCCCCTTGTCATCCATGATTTTGCGCAGATGCGCCACATATTCCGCATTGGCGTCATTGGAGCCGGATTTTCCACCGGATCCGGTAAATTTGTTGAATACCATGCCCTTTCCCATAAAAGCGGCATTCTTCTTTTCAAAGCAGGAAGCGTAGGAAGGATCAAACCCTGCGCTTACATCAGAGGAGAGCATGCAGCTGTGTGCCAGGCATCTGCGCAAATTCAGTTCGCTGTATTCTCCGTTCAGGTTCAGCAGTTCTGCCACTGCATTCTCAAAGAAACGGGATTTCATCCCGGTAGCGCCTATGGAACCCACTTCTTCCTTGTCCACAAGGATGCAGCAGAGCGTTCTTTCCGTGACGCCCATATCCAGCATGGCACGCATGGATGTAAATGCGCACACTCTGTCGTCCTGGCCGTATCCCAGTATCATGCTGCGGTCAAACCCTGCTTCCCTTGCGTTTCCAGCCGGCACAATCTCCAGTTCCGCGGAAATAAAATCTTCCTCCTCAATGTCATAGGCCTTTTTCAGAATGTCCAGAACCCCTGCTTTTACGGCATCCTTCACTTCTTTCTTGTCGGGATCTGTCTCCTTGTCTTTTTCCTCCTTATTGATATGAAGGGGTTTGCTGCCGATGATCAGGTCAAGGTCTTCCCCTTCGATCACCTTGGAGGCAACTTTTTTCATCTGTTCCCCGGCCAGGTGAATCAGCAGATCGGAAATAAAGAACACAGGATCGTCCTCATTTTCACCGATATTGATTTCCACCACTGTCTGGTCTTTTTTTACCACAACACCGTGAAGGGCCAGGGGAATGGCCGCCCACTGATACTTCTTCACACCGCCGTAATAATGTGTGTCAAAATACGCCATTCCGCCATCCTCATAAAGGGGATTCTGCTTTACGTCAATCCTGGGGCTGTCAATATGCGCACCCAGTATGTTGAAGCCTTCCGTTATGGGCTTTTCCCCGATCTGGAACATGGCGATGGATTTGTTCATCCACACACTGTATACCTTGTCTCCCTTCTGCAGTCTGGCACCGCTCTCCACCAGGCTCTCCAGTTCCTGATAACCTTCGGCGCTTATGGTGTTGACTATGGTGTCAATGCATTCCCGTTCTGTCTTGCCGTGGTCCAGGAAATATCTGTATTCCTGATTCAGTTTTTCAAGCTCTGCCAGCTGCTCCTCATTGTAAATCTCCCAGGCTGTTTTTCGTTCCATTTTCTTTTTCCTTTCTTAATATATATTTCTGCCCCCGCATACTTTATCGACAGAACAATCCATGCCGCAAAAGCATGGATTGTTCCGGGACAGATATTGGTTTCCGCTTCCGTCCGTCACTGTCTCAATTCAATTCCCATTTGTTCCAGACCGTGAAGTATCTTCTTCATGACGGCATTCACTTCACTGTCCTCCAGCGTTTTCTCCTTTGCCCGGAAAGTAATGGTATAGGCAATGGATTTATATCCCTGTTGAATCTGGGCTCCTTCATAGATGTCAAACAGCTGGCAGGATTCCAGCAGTTTGCCGCCTCTCTGGACAATCACCTGTTCAATATCCCCGGCAAGAATCTCTTTCGGCACCACCATGCTGATATCGCGGCTGACTGCCGGGTATTTTGCGATTCCCTGGTATTTCCTGTCAAAGGTAGTGAATGGAATCACCGCAGGCATATCCAGCACTGCCACATACGCCTTTGTGCCGATGCCGTAATTGTCCAGCACTTCAGGATGTACTTCCCCCAGATAACCCACAATGGTCTCTTCATATCTCACCAGGGCCCGGCGTCCCGGGTGCAGGAAAGGCTTCTCTGCCTTCGGGTCATATACCGGTTTTTTCCGCATTCCCACTCCCGCAAAGAACTCTTCCAGAACGCCTTTCATGGTGAAGAAATCGCCATCCCCGTAGAATCCCAGCACAAACTGCATCCTCTCGTCAGGCAGTTCTTTCAGGGGCAGTTCTCCCGGCAGGTAAACATTTTCCAGTTCATATAATCTGACATTCTTGTTCCTTCTGTTATAATTTGTGGCAAGACTGGACAGCATCCCGTTGAGGGGTATGGTTCTCATGATGGAGAAGTCCTCCCCCAGCGGATTGGCGATGGTGACAGTCTTCCGGAGGGCATCGTCTTCGGACAGCAGTAATTTGTCAAATACCCTGGGACTCTCAAAGGAATAGCTCATTCCCTGGGAGAATCCGCAATGTTCGGCGATATCCCTGGCCTTTTCCTCAATGAGCAGCTTATAGGAGAGCTTGCCCGCCGTGGCTTCTCCCTCCGGCAGGGTGGTGGGAATCTTGTCATATCCGTAAAATCTCACCACTTCCTCCGCAATATCCGCATCGCAGTTCAAATCCTGACGGAAATACGGAATTTCCAGTTCTATGCCGCCCTTTTCACCGGTCAGGATACGGATTTCCAGACGCTCCAGAATCCTGAGCATTTCTTCTGCCGAAAGCTGTGTTCCCAGAAGGCGGTTGTATTTTTCAGGCCTGAAGGGCAGCACTTTTTTGCCGGACATGGGCACGGCCACATCCACCATGCCTCCCACCGCTTCCCCGCAGCCAAGTTCCTCTATCAGCTGGCAGGCGCGGTTGATGGCATCCTCCGCATTATGGGGCTCCAGCCCTTTTTCAAATTTGCCGGAAGAATCCGTGCGCAGGCCGATTCTCTTGGAGGATTTTCTCACATTGGGGCCGTTGAAAATAGCCGCCTCAAAGAGAACCGTCTTCACGGAATCCGTGATCTTGCTGTTTTCACCGCCCATGATGCCGCCGATGGCCACCTCTTTTTCCGCGTCGCAGATCATCAGCACTTCGCTGTCCAGTTTGCGGACCTGTCCGTCCAGCGTCTGGAATTCATCCCCATCCTTTGCCCGGCGCACAATAATCCGGTGTCCTGCTATGGTATCCAGGTCAAAGGCATGCATGGGCTGTCCATATTCTTCCATCACATAATTGGTGATGTCCACCAGATTATTGATGGGCCGGATCCCGCTGGCAGCCAGTCTCCGCTGCATCCACTCCGGCGAAGGGCCGATTTTGATATTTTTGCAGACTCTTGCACAGTACCTGGGACATAAATCCGGATCACGGACCTCCACGCTGATATAATCATGAACGTCCTCCCCATTGCCGGTTTCCTTCACCACCGGAGGCACAAAAGGCTTCCGAAAGGTTGCCGCAGCTTCCCTGGCCACACCCAGCACGCTGTAGCAGTCCACACGGTTGCTGGTGATCTCATATTCAAATACGGTATCATGCAGTCCCAGCAGTTCCACCGCGTCGGAACCGGTCTCCGCATCTTCTCCGAAAATATAAATTCCCTCTTCCGGCGCCTCCGGATACATATTCCGGTCGGAACCCAGTTCTTCAATGGAACACATCATTCCGTTGGACGGAACCCCCCTGAGTTTTCCCGCCTTGATTCTGATGCCTTCCTCCGGAAGGGGGCCTCCGTCATGTCCCCCGGCCACTTTTCCGCCGTCCAGGACTACGGGAACCTTGTCCCCCACTTTCACATTGTGGGCTCCAGTGACAATCTGAACAGTCTCCGTGCCGATATTTACCTGGCATACAATAAGCTTCTCCGCATCCGGATGCTTTTCTATGGAAACAATCTGTCCTACGATAATCTTTTCCAGATTCTTATCCCGTCTCTCATACCCTTCCACCTTCGTGCCGGACAGTGTCATTGCGTCGCAGTATTCCTGATCCGTGCATTCCAGTTCCGGCACATATGCTTTAATCCATGACAATGCTGTATTCATGTATCTGATGTCCTTTCCTTTGATTTTCCGCTTTCGGCAGGATATTTCACACCTCCCGCCATACCGCCCCCGGCATTTAAAACTGCTTCAGGAATCTGATATCGTTCTCATAGAGCAGACGCATATCGTCAATCTCGTATTTCAGCAGTGTGATACGCTCCAGGCCCACGCCGAAGGCAAAGCCAGTGTATTCCTCCGGATCAATGCCGCTCATCTCAAGCACATGGGGATGTACCATGCCGCAGCCCAGAATTTCGATCCAGCCGCTGCCCTTGCAGAACCGGCATCCCTGTCCGCCGCATTTAAAGCAGGTAACGTCCATCTCCGCGCTGGGCTCCGTAAAAGGGAAATGGTGGGGACGGAATTTTACCTTTGTATTTTCCCCGAACAATTCCCTGGCAAATAATTCCAGCGTGCCTTTCAGATCCGCAAATGTAATATGCTTATCGATCACAAGTCCCTCAATCTGATGGAAGCAGGGCGAATGGGTGGCGTCCACCTCGTCCGACCGGAACACCCTGCCGGGCGCAATCATTCTAATGGGCAGTTTCCCCTTTTCCATCTCATGCACCTGCACGCCGGAGGTCTGGGTGCGCAGGAGAATGTCTCCCGTCACATAAAAAGTATCCTGCTCGTCCTTTGCCGGATGGTCCGGGGGAATATTCAGCGCCTCAAAATTATAATAATCCTTTTCCACTTCCGGGCCTTCCACCACTTCGTAGCCCATCCCCACAAATATCCGCTCCACTTCCTCCAGAACAATGGTATCGGGATGTCTGTGTCCCATCTCCGTTCTGTCTGCCGGCAGGGTCACATCAATGACTTCCGCCTTCATTTTCGCTTCCCGGACAGCCTTTTCGATTCTGGCCCTGCGTTCCTCCAGAAGTTTCTCGATCTCCGCCCTGGTCTCGTTTACCATCTGGCCTACCTTCGGCCTGTCTTCGGGAAGTACGTCCCGCATGGATTTCAGCAGATCGGTCAGTTCTCCCTTTTTCCCCAGTATACCGACCCTGATATCATTCAATTTGTCAGCGGTGTCACAGCTGCCAAGCTGCGCCATTGCCTTCTCCTTGATTTTCTCAAGTCTGTCTCTCATTTTCTACCTCCGTCTCCGTTTCCTGTTTAAACCTGGCGTTTCCGCTGCAGAATATTTTTCTGTCAGGACATCCTTTTGTTACGTCAGCTTCTGTCCCAAATGTATTTTTTTATACGTAAAAAATCCCCTGCAGCTTTCAAAATTCAAAACTGCAAGGGACGAAATCACAATTCCGCGGTACCACCCTGCTTCCGGCATCCACATTCCCCCATGCCGCGGGCTTGCACCAGCCTGCATGAAAGTCCGGGATTACTGCAGATATCCGGCTCTCTGATACGCTTAACGCGCGTTTCACGGCCTGCTCTACTTAAAGTCCCCTTTGTTCCAGCAGACAGCTCCGGTGGGAAATTCACGGTTTATCCGAACTTAGGGAAGCTTTCAGCCGGTGACCTCCCCTCTCTGCAAGAAAATAAACCCCTACTTTGCACCTTCAACGCTTATTCCTTTGTTGTTTCTTAATCATACTGTTTCCCATCCGAAATGTCAAGTGACTTTTTCATTTTTTCGGAAAACGCCTCCTCCGGCAGATTCATTCTCCGTGCGGCTTCCTCCTTGTCCAACAGACCGTCATTCACCAGGCCGCATAATGTCATAAAGATCCCTTGTTCTATTCCCTGTTCTATTCCTTGTTCTATCCCTTCCGCCAGAATACTCTGTCCCAGTCCCGACATCTGTTTCACCTCCTGCCATAACTCTTCATTTGCTGAAAAGTCAATATATTCCGATATTGTATCCATAAAGTCACTCTTGTGAGGATACATAAGTGCATTTAGAAAACGAAGCAGGCCAAAACCTTCGTCTCCCTTTTTTCCATTATACATCTTTTCACCCAGTTTGATAACCACCAAAGTCAACAAATCGTAATTTTCCCTCCTGACCTTGCAATTTCCAATATTTCTGGTATTACATATTTCGTAAAAAGACATACTGTAGCATTCGGCCTTTGGGATATCATCCCTGCATATCCAGATACTGATACATTTCTCCAGCTCCCCATAGTCCGTTTTATCCCTGAGAAGAGACAGCTGGGCAGACAAACTTCTTGCCAGATAATACAATCCTCTCTTCTCAACCGGATAACCGGGCCGATATGACTTTTGTGCTTCAATATCAATATGCAGGTTCACAAGCATGTTTCCGGCAGACAGCTGCGGGTTTTTTGCCCGAAAAAACACATCAAACAGGGATGTCTTCTCATTCAGCTGTATATACTCCGTGGTGTCACCCCGCAGCTGTGTATTGGTTCTTCCCGGAGATACCTCTTTTCCATCGGTTATGGAATCTGCCTCTATAAAATTGATAATGTCCTTTGTAGTGTACCCCTTATACTCCGCAACTACCCCCTGCAAAATGACGGCCAGCACTTCCTTGCTGTGCAGCAAAATTTTGCTCTCCGCATCCAGTCCCTCTGTATTGGATGTAATCTGCATGGCACTGAGAGTTTCCATACTACCCCTGATTTTTTCCATATGCCTCTATCCTTTTTATAAACTGTGATGTAATAGGAATGACGTTTCCCAGACGCGAACTTCCGAAAAAATTTACGATTTGAGATCACAATAGAATATTAGCACAATTTCCTGTATAAAACAATACCCTTCGTGGAAGATAGACACACGAAGGATATCTTATCATATTCAGCTTATCATATTCACAAAGTACGGCCCCGGCAGAATGTCCTGCCTATTCTGCCAGATAGATTTTCACATTCTTCTCAATGGCGGCAACGGCTTCCTCCACACTTGTCTCGCCGGTAAGGGCCGGTATGCCGTACTCCACCACCGCCTCGTACACCGTGGCGTCACAGCGGTTCACTCCTGTGACCGAATCTGCCAGGCCGGTGATTTTCTTCCATTCATCCTCTGTGGGCGGCTCTATCTGGAACAAATAGCTTTTTCCGTGAAACGAATCCCCGCCATAGCCGGCCAATTCCGGAACCGTCTGCTGCCGGTGCAGATAGGCTTCCCTGTTTACAGGTGTTCCGTCAAATGCGCCTGACTCCAGAAATTCATAAGAAATGGCATATTCCAGGAAACGTCTGCTGTCCTCCGCATGTTTGGTTGCCTTGTTGATGGACAGCAGTGTGGACGCAAGGCATTCGCCGTACCGCTGTCCCGGCATCCTCACATAAGTCTCCCCCTCCTTGCGCATTCCCAGGAAGAATTGAAAATCCTTTTCTCCGCCACTGACAAAGCCTGCATAATATGGCGCGTCCTCCTCGGCAAACTCGACTGTAATCTTATCTATCATGCCGAACGCCCCATCGGAATCAAAACGTCTTGCCAGAGGATACTGCTGGGGATCAATCGTCCACATTCCGCCCGTTTCGGCCAGTCCCGAGTGGGAAGAATAATAGTACGGACAATCTTCATAAGGATCTGCTTCCACAGCAAACTGTATCTCATAGATTCTCCGGGCCTGGGTCAGAAATTCCGTCACGCTTTCTTTATCCAGCGCACCATCTTTCATCCATGCTCCCTGGCTGGACTGGGCCAGCAGCCGCAGGGTGCTTTCCGCATCCCAGGTACAGAACACAAAAGTATCCTCCCCCTTTTCCCGTTTCGCCTCCAGCCGGTCTGCCAGATCAGCCAGGGTCTCTGCGCCCTCTATGCCGCTGTCTCCTCCCAGAACCGGTATGGCAAAGGACATGGGTATGGTGAAAAGGCCTTTCTCCTCTGCAAATCCATCGATTACATTGACAAAATACTCCTCTTTTGTCATACTTTCCCGCAGATCGGACAAGTCCATCAACACATCCTTTTCCAGATACGACTCATAGGGAATATCATCCATGATCAGTATGTCCGGTCCTTTTCCCGCCCCCATTTCCGTGGCCAGTTCTTTCAGAACATCATCCACGGTGGCACCGTAGGCAGTGTCCAGTCCCACCTCATAAATCACAGTCAAATCGGGATTCTGTGCCCGGAAGGCATTCACTGCCCGGGCCACCTGACTGTCCCTGTGGACACTGTATACCCGCAGGGCGTCCGGCACTGTGGGCAAAGTGGGATCATAAGTATAGCGCATCAGTTCCCTGCCGTCATACAGTACCAGAAATTCCGGCCTGTCCTCTGTCTCCCGGACTGCCATACCCGTAAATACTTTTTCACCGTTTCCCATGGTACACAGATTGCCGTCTATAATCTGGTCCACGGTTTCCCCATACAGTTCATGCCAGTACAGTCCCTGGCGCGTGAGAAGATAAACTCCATCCCCATAGGGATATATCATAACCGGTATATTACTCTTCATTGTGAATTTCCCAGCCACAAAGGAAGAGAGAATCTGGTCCTGCTTCTCCGTCACCTTCTCCGCGTCCATATCATAAATCAGCACACCCTCATTCCCCATCACATAGAGCAGGTTTTCATGGGCTGCCATATAATAGGCATGAATATTCTGCTCCAGTATAAATTCCGTCTCTCCCGTGACCGGGTCCACCTTGTAATACCGGGGCACTTCTCCTTCTCCATCTGTAAAGACATAGGCATAAAAGGATCCTTCCGCATACCAGAAACAAGTATAATTGTCCCCAAAAACATCCAGGATCTTCTCCTCCCCCGCTTCCGTAACCAGGACAGTACGGGAAGTGACAACCGGTTCCTCATTGGAATAGGAGACATCATATTCCATATATATCCTGCCGCCTCCGGGCGTCACTGCCGGATTCACGGTCCTTTCCTGATTCAGGCTCCCGGGCCCTGCTGCCATCTCTTCCGTACCCGCCTTATAAAATGTCGCACCGCCGTCGGAAGAGAGATAATCCAGTCCCGCCGCTGCCATGAGCCGGATTTTTCCCCCATCCTGGGCCAGCGCGGAAAACTCCCTGCCCCCTCCGTCAAATTCCACCGCTTCCTCCACATAGCGTCCCATTGCCGCTTCCTCCCGGCTTCCCCCGAAAGAACAGGCGGCCAGCGCAATACCGCAGACAACCGCCGCGGCCGCCGTCATGCCGGTCTTCTTTTTGTCCGACGCCAGCAGGCGGATTCTTTCCTTTAATTCCTTTTTCCCGTTGGACAGACCTGCCGCAAAACCCATGGCCCTCCGCCGCTTCCCGGAAAGATTCGTCATTTCTATGAGTGTGCATCCGTAGCCTTCCCTCTGCTCTTCCCCAAGGATCCTAACGGTTCCCTCATCACAGGCCGATTCACAGTCCCTGACGGACAGCCGGGCTGCCAGCCACACCAGGGGATTAAACCAGTGGAGAATCAGGCACAGTTGCCTGACCAGGGCCCAGATATGGTCCAGCTGACGGTAGTGGGTCATTTCGTGGGCAAGGGCATGTTCCCGGTACCGTTCCTTCTCCAGGCTCTCCGTTGTCAGGTACACAGCCGGGCGAAAAAGTCCGTACAGACAAGGGGAATCCAGACTGCCGGCCACATACACCTTCCGGTTCCCGCACACGGCCAGGAAACGCCTTTCCCGGTAAAGCCGGCGCCGGAATACCATTCCGCAGCAAAGCATCCACAGTACCATGACGGCCATCCCTGCATACCACACATACTTCAGAACCCTAACCCCTGCATTCCTTTCCTCTGCCTTGTCAGCCGCCAGATTCTTTATCGACAGCCGGAGTTTTTCTGCCGGAATGGTTTCTGCCATGTCCGTACTGACATGGGCATTTTCATGGTTTTTTCTCTGCAGCCAGGTGAGGTTTCCCGCTTCTTCCACGTCAGCCACTGTTCCTGCCGCACTGCCTTTGGAGAAGGCCGGTACTTTCACAACGGCCTCTTTCGCGCTTTGGACAGGGGCTGCAGTCTTTTCCCCGGAAGACAATTCTCCGGAAAGCTGTTTTTCTTCCACGTGGTTCTCTATTTCCCCCGTGATGTAATATACCGCGTTCATGATGCTGAAAGAATTTCCGAATACAGGCACAAAAACTAAAAGCCGCAGGGCCACAATGAGCCACAGGCCATACTGCAGCCGGCTGCTGATCCGGCCTCTCCAAACTCTGCGCAGCAAAGTCAGCGCGATTATCAACAAAGAGGATGTAATGATCACTTCGGGCATATTATTTTCCTTTCCGCAGAATCTCGTACAGTTCGTCCATCTCTGCTTCACTGAGTGCGTTCTTCTTGATCATGGTGCTCATCATCATGCCTACGGAACCTCTGTAAACTCTCTTCAGCAGGCTCTCCGTCTCTGCCACCGCAGCGTCCTCCCTCTGTATGGCAGGATAATACTGTCTCGCTTTTTTACCCTCTTCATAATAGATGATTTCCTTTTCCACCATTCTGCCCAGAAGAGTGTTGACGGTGCTCTTGCTCCAGCCCGGCTCCTTTTTCAGTGCGTGATACAGCTGCATTATGGTCATGGGACTTTCTTCCCACAGTTTCTCCATGATATAGCGTTCGCTTTGTTGTAAAATGATCTCTTTCTCGTCCAATTTCGGTTCCTCCACTTTCGTATTACATCAGTCAACTATATTTTACCTCTTTGTATCACAGTTGTCAACCTTTTTTTCTCTCTGGCAGCAAAAGCTGTACGCGCCCCGCGCGGCGATACTCGATTCTGCACAGGGCTGTACACAAAAAATATGTCGGACAAACGATATACCCGCCATGGCATATCATCTGTCCGACATATTTCGGAAGCGGTTTTCAAAATACTTTTTCACCCTTCGCCAGCTTTTTGTTCACCGGTTCAAAATACTGGTTTATGTAAGCCCCGATCATAATGATGTACATACAGAAATACATCCACAGCAACACAATAATGATAATGGACAAGCTGCCGTAAATGCCGTAAGAATTGCCGTAAGTCACATAATAGGAAAAAAACCAGGAAAAAATACTCCATACCACTGCAGAGAAAACAGCCCCTGGAATCTGTTCCCGGAAAGAAAGCTTTTTATCCGGCACATAGGCATACACTGCCGCAAACAGAACGGACAGTACCGCCCATACAAAAAGGAAGCGGAAATTCATGGCAAAGGAAACCAGTTTCTGCAATTGCGGAATCCTGTGCAGAGCCAGCGTCACCAGCTGATCGCCGAACACCATCACAAACAAAGACAGAATCACCACCACCAGCATCACCAGGGTATAAAAGGACGCAATGGCCCTCACCACAAAATAATTCCGTTTTTCTTCCACACCGTTTATGGCGTTCAGCCCCCGCATCAGGGCCATCACCCCTTTCGCCGCCGACCAGATGGTGGCAATAATGGCAAAAGACAGAATTCCCGCCGATTTGTCATATACCTCGGAAATCAGGCTTTCCGCCAGGGTATCCACCTGGTCAGGCAGAAAATCCGTCACCAGCTCCACCAGATTTTCCTCGGTCAGGGGCGTAAACGGTATTATGGTGCAGATCATGATCAGCATGGGCACCACGGACAGAAAAAAGAAAAATGCTATACTGGCCGCATAGGTGCTGATATCCCGTTTCTTCATCTGCACCGAAAAATCATTTATCATCTGATATATCTTCCGAACCACCTGACTTGCTCCTACTCATATATATTTTCTATGGCACAGTTTTCATAAAAATACAAAAGAATCTCTTCTGCAAAATACCCTTCTTCCGCCATGGCCCTGGCGCCGTTCTGGCTCATTCCCACTCCATGGCCAAATCCCCCGCCGGTCAGAGTATATCCTATCACATTTCCGTTTTCTTTTCCAGTCGTTATGGTAAAAAAACCGCTTGGCAGGAGATTGGCCGATGACACCCGGGATCCGTCCTGGCGCAGCACATCCGATTTCCCGTCATTGAGCACATAGCGGATATTGTGTTCGGAGATAACCTTTATTTTCTGATCTCCCGCCTCTATCACAAGTTCGTCCGCCACACCCCCGCTGCCCCGCTTCTCGATATAAATGTCCGTAATATCACCCAGTTCCTGAATGGTTTCACTGACATATTCCCCATCTTTCCAGGTGAGAACCAGCCTGCTGTTGGCGGCGTACCGCTTCTGCAGGACTTCCAGCATATGTTCCGTGTCCAGTTCCTCAGTCTGGTAACTCCATCTGTACCATCCTTCCCCTGACTCAAAGTCATCTTCATTGACAGCGGAAATAAAGGTGGCAAAAGTCTTCTCGTCCCTGAGACTTTCTCCCGGGTCTGTCTGCCCGGAATCCGCCGGAGCGTCTTCCCCGCCGGGCTCTGTCTGCCCCGTGCCGGGTAAGGCATCCTCACCGCCATCTTCCATGTCAGGGCTTTCCGGCGTATCTTCCCCGCTGTCACCCTGGCCTATACCGGAAGGGTCATTTTCTCCGGCGCTGCCTTCTTCCCCTGAAGAATCTCCCTTTCGGGCCAGCTCTTCGGCCATGGCGTCCCTGCTCAAAGGTTTCGCCCGCAGATATGCCGTCAGGGCCGGGGCAGCCTCCGTCTTCCAGATATTGGGGTCGCTTCCCACACCGCAGGAAGTGGAATAATAATAAGTGCCCGCAAGGTCGCCGGATTCCGTGCGCAGCAGCTGCCCATAGGTTTCCTTTACCGCCGTGGTCGTACTCTCCTGCTCCAGTATATTATTGTACACCTGGTAGGAAGTACTGTCGTCCACATGGGCGCCGTATCGGGGGTAGCCTGCATGTTCCATATGGCCGTAGGCATAGGTTCTGGCACAGACAGCCTGTGCTTTCAGCGCCTCAAAAGGATATTTCGCCGGCATCTCGCTGGGGACCACGCTGTAGAGATATTCCTCCAGCAGCACCTCATTTACCGCCACTATGCCGTCATCTGTTTTCAGAAAATCCATTTGCCCCCTATAAGAAGGAACGCCCTGGCTGCGGTTACAGTTTTTAATAATCACCTTTCCCGTCAGCACATCCGGAATAACCCTGATGCGCTCCGTCTCAAAATAGCTGCTCTCATAGCCAAACTCCACTTCCTCCCCCGCCGCATGATGTTCCTGCTTCGGATTGTCATAGGGTCCGTAGGCCACAGTGAAATCCGTATCGCAGGTGACCAGGGGCTTATCATGGAAAAGGCCATCGTAATCCGATGATCGGATCAAAACCCTGATATATTCCATGGCCTCTTCCCTGACCATGAGGACCGCGCAGATTTCCCCGTTTTCCATACACAAATCCGTGAATTCATATCCGAAGCACAAGTCGGACGCCGTACACATCTCCAGCGCGTCATACAGCCGGTATCCTTTGTAATCGGATGCCAGGGAGAGCTTTCCATATCCTTCCACTTCGATAAAGCCCTCTCCGGCGCTGAGAATTTTTCCGTTGATCTTATCCGTCATGCCTGTAACGGATGTAACTTTTCCATCCGTCACTTCCACATCCGCCACCTGCTCCCTCAGAGAGCTGTCTGCCCGGTAGAAAACTTCCCTTCCGTCCTCGCCTTCCACCGCACCCCAGGGATATTTCTCGCTTGCACCGTCCCTGAAAATCAGCATTCCTTCCTCATCTATCTCCATAATCCATACATTGGAAAACAGGTTCTTCACAGGGATATGGGGCTCGGGTGTGGGTTCTGCCATTTCCTCATCATCCCCTTTATGTATCAGAAACAGAGCCAGCCTGGCAAGCAGCAGTATCACCAGCAAAAGAATCCCAAGCAGGCAGACAAATGCCTTCATCTGCAGCCTCTGTGATTTATTTAATCTCCATCTGTTTTTATCCAAAATTCTTCTCCCGGCACCGTCAGCAAATGCCACCTTAAAATTATCTGCCTTACTTCTATCATATGGAATCACCGCCGGGAAAATTCTTTCCGGTATGGCATAAAAGAATCTGCCTTCCCCGCAGTCCGAACTTTTATATGATGAAAAGGCAGTCCGGAAGGACTGCCTTTTTCTTCTGTATCACGTGCCCAAAATGCCGCCCCCTGCTCTCTGACTCCTAGCAATGCTAGGTGGGTAACCGCAACCAAAGCTTTTGCCTTCCCTTCCAATCCTCCATTCGAAAATGGAGTGAGGGCTTGACAGCCACTTGGCAATATAGGAATCCCGTTTAAAGTAATGTAGGTTCAAAACAAGCAGGAGTTGTCGCACATCTCAGGCTAGATTTATTATAACAAAAAGCTTCCGGAATTACAACTGTATTTTTTGCCAAATTTTGCCTGTATCTGACAATCGGAGAAAATTCAGTTTACCACCCTGACCACGGCCCCGTCCAAAAGCTGTTTGTCCGATCCGGCTACCACCCTGCTTTCCGACGTGAGTTCCGCGCTGCTGACTGCTGCCATGGTTTCATTTTGATCCTCAACGGTGATTTTAACCTTTCTCACCCTCCATTCGGTTCCCAGAATCCCCTGGTGCTCTTCTGCCACAAACAGGTAATGTGTTTCACCGGGTCCATCATAAATGCAGGTTTTCTGAACCACGGTTTCAAACACATCCGTCTGTAACTTACAGGAAAGCTGTGCAGACTGTCCGATTCTTGTCTGCTGCAGGTCAAAAGACAATTCTCCAAGTAAGCTTTCCTCTCCTTCTTCCAGGTACTCAAGCAGGGCAGTCCCTGTTTGGCGGCTCCCATCGGGCAGGAAAACTTCCATGTCAAACTGCGTGCCAACGGAAATATATTCTTGTTGTTCTTTATAAAATACTGTATTCAGCACACGCTCCCCGTCATCCAGGGCATATAGAATCACCGCCCCATCCGGAATCCGCTCCCCCACGCGCAGACGGCAGTCCACCACAATTCCGTTTCCTTCCGCATACACTCTTCCTTCTGCCTGTGCCAGCTGTTCCAGCCGTTCCAGTTTCTCTTTCCGGTACCCTATGTCCAGGCTTAAAATATTTACAGCGGATGCGTCGGGGCTTCTGACAGACTCCGCATCTTCCATGGTTCTGGCTGCCTCCAGCAGCGCCGTCTCTTTCTGCCGCTGCGCTTCCTCCAGCGCCTGCTGGCATGCCATGACCCGCTGCTCCAGCTGGAGTCTCTTTTCCTGCCGGATGTACTCCTGCTCATAGTCGGTTTCTTCGCCCGCCACTTCC
>CAJTLR010000057.1 GCA_910577185.1 uncultured Acetatifactor sp. | reverse complement strand
ATTAATCATGCATGATTAATTAGCGGATTTAGGTTCGTTTAATTAAAATTTAAAAAGAAATAAAATATTTCCTTCAATCATGTGGTTAAACCCGCTGCCCGTTTTATCGGGAGCGGGTTTTTTTCATGAAAAGAACCCCCGCAAGAATACAAATTCCATTGTTTGATATTTTTTACCATCTCCCTATCTTATTCGTTTTCCCGCAGCCGTACTGTCATTACTATCTTCCGCTGCTAAACAGCTGATTTCCTTATTCTATCTCCTGACAGATTCTCTCATCATCCCATTCCGGATGTGCCTGGATCAGGTCATGGATCTGTCTTATCAGGGTCGTATCTTCTTCCAGCAGGGCGGCTGTCTCCTCCGGGGATACATTCTTGGACACCTTTTTCCTGACCTGGCTGATCAGCTTCCTCCTCTCTCCCCTTGTTTCTCCAATCTCGATTCCCCTTGCCTCTCCAATCTCAATTCCCCTTGCCTCTCCGATCTCAATTCCTCTTGCCTCTCCAATGGCAATGCCCTCATCCCTCACATAGTCATCTTCGGCCTTCCTGTCCCTTATTTCCTTCATCCTCATCTCATACAGCATCCGCAGGCTTCTGCCCAGTCCCATGATCCTTACCTCTCTCATTGCCTCCAGTATCCCGGGGTTGTCCGTCTTTATCATGGCAATATCTTCCTCCTTCTCCGCATTCAGCAGCCGGATCCAGTCATCCACTCTCCTGTTCCCGTCCAGTTTCTTTCCCAAACACCAGCTCTTCCGTAAAAAGCTTCTCTAGCTGGTTGGTTAACCCCTTTCCAACTCCTGACAAATTCTCTCATCATCCCATTCCGGATGTGCCCGGATCAGGCCATGGATCTGTCCTATCAGGGCGGTATCCTCCTCCAGCAGGGCGGCTGTCTCCTCCGGGGATACATTCTTGGACACCTTTTTCCTGACCTGGCTGATCAGCTTTCTCCTTTCTCCTCTTGCCTCTCCAATGGCAATGCCCTCATCCCTCACATAATCATCCTCGGCTTTCCTGTCTCTTATTTCCTTCATCCTCATCTCATACAGCATCCGCAGGCTTCTGCCCAGTCCCATGATCCTTACCTCTCTCATTGCCTCCAGTATCCCGGGGTTGTCCGTCTTTATCATGGCAATATCTTCCTCCTTCTCCGCATTCAGCAGCCGGATCCAGTCATCCAGTCTCCTATTCCCGTCCAGTTTCTTTCCCAGTTCTATGATGTGCACTTCCAGTATGTCCGTAAAGTCTTTTCCCGCCTTATCACGCAGACGGTATACCCGGTGGTATTCCGGACTGTCATTCAAGTCAAAGTCCAGAATGCTGATTCCCACACATTTCTTCAACTTTGAAAAATCTTCCCCAAACACCAGCTCCTCCGTGAACATCTTTGCAAGATAAAACATTGCCCTTTTATCCCAGTATTTTTTTGCCCTGATCTGCAGTTCAATATTCACCTTACTCTCATCATTCAGCAAGAGATGGATGTCCAGAATCCCCTGTTTCTGCCACATAAAACGCTTCCACAAAAACGGACTGACCAGACGCACGGATCTGATTTCCCCCACCGGGATCCCCAGCACGTCGCTAATGAAATATTTCCGGACTTCCTCATTGGACATCAGGTGCTTAAATGCAAAGTCGTACTTTAATGAAACGAAACCCATTTGATTTCCCCCTTCCCCGCAGGAGTAAATCAATGAATACACTTGTCCGAAATCCCCTGCCTTTAAATTTTATTCGTGTGGATTTAAAAGCATAGATTTTCCGGCAATAAAGATAATCCGGCTCATGGCCGGCAAATTGACTTATGACAGTACAGCCATTCAAACAGACTGTAAGCTGAGAAATTGTTATGCTTTTCTATTATTTTAGCACAATAAAAACAAGCATGCAACCGCTTTTCCAAAAACTTTCAGGCCTGGAGACCCGGAACATTCAGGTTCCCAGGCCTGATGCCTGCCACTTTAAATTTTCAGCAGTATCCTGGTGGTAAATTCGCCCTTTTCCACACTGAATTCCACATCTCCCTCACAGCTTCTCACCGAATGCATAATACTGAGTATGCCGGTGCCCCTGCCGTTTTTGCGCACGGGAATCCCCTTGTTAAAAACCACCTCTCCCAAACAAGTATTACTTATCCGGATGGCAAGCTTTCCTGCCTTCGGCCTGATAAATACAGCGATCTTCTTCACGCCGCTTCCTGTCTGTTCACAGCCGTGTATGGCATTTTCCATGGCATTCCCTATCACGGTGACAAAAACCCTGTCCTGAATCCTTGTCATCCCCGGTACGATCACGTCACAGCTCACTTCAATGCCTTTATGTTCGGCCTGGCGAATATAAATTCCCAGAATATTGTCCACTGTCTTATTTTCACAGATTCTTTCCGGCAGTTCATCCCTATATTCCTTTTCACGCTGATCCAGATATGCCAGGAGCGTGGCCACTTCCCCTCTTCTCACATATTCTGCCACCATCAGGTCATGGTGCCGGCTGTCATGATGATAACGTCTTGCACTTTCCACCTGCTCCTGCAGAAGTTCCAGCTCTTTTCTCATCATTTCATTGTTGATGGCAGTCAGTTCCATCTCCTGTCTGTCAATGATCTCCAGCTGCATCAGATGCAGGGTATAGAGCAGAATCACATGAGTCAGCATAAGCAGAATACAAATACACAGAAACAATACCTGCTCCCTGCCGGCCCGCAGCGAAATCTGTAACGGCTGTGTGGCATAGTACACCATCAGAATATTTCCGCCCAGTGACACAATACAGATTCCTTTCCACTGGGTTTTCAGATTGTCTGCAATTTCCCGGTAGGCCCTGCGGAGCCACCGAATGTATATACAGACCAGCACAATCATATAGCAAAACCGGATTCCCACATCTACCCAGGGATTGCCGGCAAAGAAAATCTTTGTGCAGGACAGTCCCGTAAACAGCATAAAAAACAAAATAAAAATCTGAAGGCAGAGATTATACAGACACTGGAAGATATTGTCACTGCTCATCAGAATAAAGAAAATCGCAGACTTCACAAACAGCACCGTTGTGCAGGCTGCGGAGTAACTTTCTGCATCCAGAAGCACCCATGCAGTTCCTATGGCTGTTTCAACCAAAATATAGATCCCATAATATATCCATGTCCGTTTCCAGGTATATCTGGGTCTGTCCAGACACAAGAACAAAACACAGAAACTGGCCACCTCCAGAAAATTCCGAATCACGGACAATATCGGTGTCACACCAAAAATCATTCCCCCATCTCCCTCTTATGTACTACCTATCCGTCATTTACATCTCCTCACAGTAGTAACGGAAGTATCTCTCCCGCAACATCTGATAAGTTCCCCTGGGCAAATAAATGCTTCTGCCGATATCCAGAATAGCTTCCCTGGCATTCATGCTGTCCACATGCTCCAGATTGACAATATAAGTGACTCCGACTTTTACAAATTCCGGACAGACCGACAGTTTTTCATAAACCTCCGCCATGGTAGAATTGATTACCGCATGAAGGCCATCCGTGAAATACAGACGCTGGCGCTTCCCCTGAGCCTCACAGCAGACAATCCGGTCCGCGGACACTTTGCTGATCTTTCCCTCAGACCGGAACAGAAAATATTTCTTTTTTCTTCGTCCCCACTCTTCCAGAAGGCTGTCCAGCACCGGAAACAGCGTCTGTTCCGACACCGGCTTCAGCAGATACTGGGATGCCCCTACCCCGAAAGCCTCCAGTGCATGGTCCTCCGAAGCAGTGATCAGCACAATCCTACAGTCACTTCCCAGTTCTCGAAGCTCCTGGGCCGCCTCAATTCCCGTTTTTTCCGGCATATAGATATCCAGCAGCATCAAATCCGGTAAATATGCCTTCTCTTCCACCATATTTACCAGCTTCCGGCTATCTGAAAATAAATCTGTCTTAAACTCCACCTGAGGATGCTGCTGCGCATAAACAGCCAGCATTTCTTCCATTTTGTCCAGCTGCTCCCTGTCATCATCACAGACTGCAATCCGGTATATTTCGTCCATTTGTTTTCGACCCCGCCCTTATGCTTTTATCTTTCCCTGTATTCTCACTTGAAAAATTCATGGCCCCCGTGTTTAAACAAATATGTTAAATTTCTGTCGAACCACTTCACTTTGCTGCTGTCCGCATACTTTCTGGCAACAAAATACAGCGCCCCCTGGGAGATATCCTCCCCCAGCAAGGCCCGCTCCACTGCGTTTACCGTCTCCTCGCTGACCTCCACCCGGTAATAACTCCCATTGGAAACCGGTGAAAACTGGGAAATACCTTTTTCCCTCTGAAATACCACTTCCGATACGGAATCCGGAAAACTCTTATGGTTCAGCCGGTTTAAAACCACATTTGCAACCAGCAGTTTACCATCTTCGTCTTCATTGCCTGCCTCTGCCTCCACAATCCGCAGCAATGCCTCCAAGTCCTCGTCCGGCAAGTCATATATGTACTGCTGTTCCACCACCAGGAACGGCACAATTCTCTGGCCGGACACTGCCACGTCCGCAATTCCCAGCCCTTTTTCCCCATCTTCCAGAGCGGGTTCCGCCTTTCCCACCCATTCTTCTTCCAGTTCCCAAAGGCCTAATTTCAGCCTCTCCGCAGGCTCCGCGCACAGTCTCACCGCATCCACGCCCCTCAGACAAAGGACACATGCCATAAGCGCAAAGCCCGACAAAATCAGCATACCAACAGCTTTTTTATACATATTCCCCAGTCCTTTCCCGGACAAGAGCCTGATTTACAAGCCTGTCCGATATATCAATATATGAGGAAAGTCCTGAAAATATGTCTGCCTCTGCAACAGTTCAGATGCAGTTACATTATTTTTCTGCAAAATTGATAAAGCTGATATTCAGGTTCACATATCCCACTATTCCATCCACGGAACCTTCAAAATCGTACTGCCACATGGTAAATTTATAAGGATAATCAGGGATATCCGCTGCCTGGGAAAGCCAGACATCATATGCCGTCAGCTTGGACATGTCAATTTCCTTGATCAGCCACTCCTTATTGCCGTAAATCATGGTCTTGTAACCGGCCTCAGCCACCGTATCCAGAAAAGCCCGGGCAATCTCCGTCTTCTCGGTCCTGGTCAGACTTTCCGTCCTGGCAGTATCGTTTTCGACCAGTTCCATGTCATACGCTACAGGATAGGCAAGCTGGTAATCTCCCAGATTTTCAATGACCATGTTTGCTTCCTCCACAGCCTCTTCCTTGTTGATGGCCTGGGAGTAAAAATAAACGCCTACATCCAGCCCCGCGTCCGTGGCACGTTTGATATTATCCGTAAAATATTCATCCAGAATCAGCTGCCCGGTGCCGTAGCCTCTCGCCCCCAGACGGATCATGACAAAATCAATTCCCGCCTTTTTCACCTTCACAAAATCCACATAATCCTGATATTTTGAAATGTCCACCCCCACATAGGAAGTCTGTTTTCCATCTTCATAATATTTCATCAAATCAGACTGACATACCAGTTTCGTAAAATCATATTCATGTTTGGGCAGATACGGGCTGATCAGCACCCACTCTTCTTTTCCGTCCGCGTACTCTACCAGCGTGTGTTTTCCATCGGTGGAAGGGTCTTCCTTCTCCGGTTCCGGTTCCTTTGTGGGCTCCGGCGTGGGTGTCGGTGTCGGTTCCGGATACATATCCCAAAAGTCAAAATCATCCGGATGCAGCGAATTATCGGTAATAAGTTCATCCGTATCCGGATATATGATTACCGGTGACGTTGGATCCGCAGCCGCCTGCACCGGACCGTTTTTCTGTTCCTGACTCTGGGAATTGTTTCCCTGATTCTGATTGTTTAATAGGAGCACCAACAGTAATATGACCGCCACAAAAGCAGACACTGCAACAATTGACATTACAACCGTTGGTGCCATGCTTGAATGGTCGTCAAAGTCATCCGGCATTTTCATAATATTCCTCCTAATATAAATCGATGCGCGATAACACGAAAGGGTAAAGTCGCTTGACTTTTCTTAGCCGGGCTATTCCAGTTCCGCTTCTTCGCCTCAGCATCCTGCCCTATACTTTTACAATACACTTCCTGGGACATTTTTCCACACAGGTGCCGCAGCCGGTACATTTCTCCTGGTCAATGGCAGCATGAAAGTTATTCACTGTGACAGCCTGGGAAGGACAGTTTCTCACACACAGACCGCAGCCGATGCAGCCCGTCTGACACGCCTTCATGGTCACCGGCCCCTTGTCCGCAGAGCTGCAGGCCACCGCATATTTTGCATCATAGGGAATCAGCGAGATCAGGTGCTTCGGACATACTTCCACACATTTTCCGCAGGCCTTACATTTTTCCCGGTCCACTACTGCCACGCCGTTTACCACATATATGGCATCAAAAGGACAGGCTTCCACGCATGTGCCGAATCCCAGACACCCGCTGTTGCAGGATTTGGCCCCGCCGCCGGGTACAAATCCCATCATACGGCAGTCCTTATGTCCCGCATATTCATAATCCTGTTTCGCCTTTTCGCAGTCTCCCATGCAGGCCACAAAAGCTACCTTTCTCCGGGAAGAACCCGCTTCCACTCCCATGATGGCAGCAATTTTTTCCCCTGCCGCCGCCCCGCCCACAGGGCAGGCATCCACAGGGGCTTCTCCTTTGACTATGGCGGCCGCAAGCCCGGAACAGCCTGCATATCCGCAGCCCCCGCAGTTATTTCCCGGGAGGGCGGCCAGAACCGCCTCTTCCCTTTCATCGGTTTCCACTTTGAATCTGATGCCGGCAACCCCCAGGAAAAGTCCTACAAAAATACCCACCACTCCCACAACGGCAGCGGCAGACAAAATACCTGTTATACTCATTCCTTTACCTCCTTTTGTTCCCGGCTTACAGCAGCCCGGAAAACCCGCAGAACGCAATGGCCATAAGACCCGCTGTCAGCAGCACCACCGGCATTCCCCGGAAGGATTCCGGAATATCATTGTATTCCAGCTTCTCACGAATACCCGCCAGAATCACAATGGCCACGGTAAATCCCACTGCCGTGGCAAATCCGTTTACAATGCCGGTCAGAATGCCGTATTCTTTCTGCACATTTGTGATGGCCACCCCCAGGACGGCACAGTTGGTGGTGATCAGGGGAAGATACACCCCCAGGGCCTCATACAGGGCAGGCATTCCCTTGCGCAGGAACATCTCCACAAACTGCACCAGAGCCGCTATGACCAGAATGAAAACTATGGTTTTTAAGTATTCCACATGAAACCTGACCAGTACAAACTCATAGATGACCCCTGCCACCGCACTGGCCAGGGTGATCACAAAAATCACTGCCACGCCCATTCCTGCCGCCGTGTTTGTCTTTCTGGACACTCCCAGAAAAGGACACAGCCCCAGGAACTGGCTCAGCACTACATTGCTTACAAGTGAGGAACCGATCAATATGACCAGCAATTCCTTCACATAACCCATATCCATCTATTTTTCCTCCATCCTATATCGCCTATTTTGCTTCCGTTCCTTTGGTCCGCCCCGCAAGATCTGATTTCACTCCCGGGCGCCTCTCTCACTTTCGCTTTTCACTAAATCGCTTCCGCTCTTTCGGTACTTCTACCGTTATTTAGCGTTTTCGTCGTAGAAGCGTTTTGTGCAGCCATCCGCATTCTTGCAGTTCATGCAGTCTTCCGTGCATCCGGAACCGATTTTTTCATAATCCTTTCCCTTTTGCTTCCTTACATTCTTTACACGGTTCTGCAAAGCCACCAGGGCTGCCAGCACAAAAAACGCCCCCGGCGCCTGGCCGAAAATCCGTATGGGTTCCACGGATGCCGGCAGAACCCCGAAACCGAACAGCTGTCCTGCTCCCAGCAGTTCCCGCAATGCACCGATACAGGTCAGGGCAAAGGTGAATCCCAGGCCCATTCCGATACCGTCAAACAGGGAAGGAATCGCCGGATTGGAATAAGCATAGCTTTCTGCCCGCCCCAGAATAATACAGTTCACCACGATCAGGGGAATATAAACCCCCAGCGACTTATTCAGAAACGGAATATATGCCTCCAGAAGAAGCTGTACTGCCGTCACAAAAGAAGCGATGATCACAATGAACGCCGGAATCCGGACTCTGCCCGGAATCACCTTCCTCAGCAGGGAAATAATCAGATTGCTGAGCGCCAGGACTACCATGGTGGTAAGTCCCATTCCCAGTCCGTTTATGGCCGAAGTTGTCACCGCAAGGGTGGGGCACATGCCAAGCATCAGCACCAGTGTAGGATTTTCCTTGATCAGACCGTTATAAATTCTCTCTCCTGCCTTATTCATTGCCCGCACCTCCTTCCAGCAGAGCCTGCGCTGCCATCAGACCTCCGTTCACCGCGTTGGTGACAGCTTTCGTAGTAACCGTGGCACCGGAAATGGCATCTATTTCCTCCTCTGACGCCGCACCGGTTTTTGTATAGGTGAAGGAATCCACATTCTTGTTATGGAACTGGGGCACCAGCTCATCGGGCGCCAGCATGCCAAGCCCTGCAGTCTCCGATATTTCCAGAATGGAAATGTCATTGAGCGTCCCTTCATTGGTCACACCCAGGTACAGGACAATATTGCCCCCGTACCCTTCCGTGGAAGTGGACTGCAGCACATATCCCTGCATTGCCCCGTCACTGCCCAGCGCCCGGTAGATACTGCCCAGTTTTACGCCCATGCCGGACAGCTCCTGTGCCAGATCCGCCTCCGGTGTGTATGTGATCTCCTCAAAAGAATCCGCCGTTCCGAACACATGCCTGCAGGCCTCCTGCACTGCTTTCTCCTCCTGAATCCGTATGGGTTCTTTTGTCATCTCATTTACCACACCCAGAACCAGTCCCGCAATCAGGGTAATGGCAAAGAGAATTCCCGCTTCTTTCAGCATTGTGACGATATCATTTTTATTTTTCACCTTTTTGAGCCTCCTCTCTGATATCCGAAGGCTGTGGGCTTCGTATACTTTTCAATCAGGGGCACCAGCAGATTTCCCAGAATAATGGCATAGGACACGCCTTCCGCACCGGGGCCGAAAATTCGGAAAATCCCTGTCATCACCCCCAGGAAAATGCCAAAGACATATTGTCCCTTTATGGTGATGGGCCTGGTCACATAGTCGGTGGCCATAAAGAATGCCCCCAGCATCAGGCCGCCGCCGGAAAGCTGCGCTGCCAGATAGCGGGGTTCAAACCCGTATCCGCCAAAAATTCCCGCAAACAGAACAAAAGACACTATGTAGCTGCCCGGAATCCGCAAATCGATAACCCCCAGCAAAATCAGCAGGCATGCCCCGATGACTATGGCAATCACTGAAGTCTCGCCGATGGTTCCGGCAGTGCGTCCTATCACGCAGTCCAGAAGATTCACGCTCTCCCCCGCCTTCAGTGCCGCAAGCGGTGTTGCCCCCGTATATGCGTCACACTGAAAAGAAGTCATTGCCGTGGGAAACGAAATCAGCAGGAAACATCTTGCCGCCAGGGCCGGGTTCATGAAATTCTGTCCCAGTCCCCCAAAAAGCATTTTTACCACCAGAATGGCAAAGACGCCTCCCAGGGCTGCCATCCACAGCGGGATGGATACCGGCAGGTTCAGCGCCAGCAGCAGTCCCGTCACCACTGCGGACAAATCCGTCACCGTAAGCTTCTTTGTCAGTAATCCGAAAAAATACTCCGTCAGGACCGTACTGGCCATAGTCACCACAATGACTGCCAGCGCCCTGGGTCCGAAATTGTAAATTCCAAAGCCTGCCGCGGGCATCAGTGCTGTCACAACCGCCAGCATCAGCCCGTTTGTCGCCACTTTGGAACGAATATGAGGATTGGATGACACCTTAAACAATTCGCTCATTGACTCATATCTCCTATTCCAGTTCCTTTTTTATTTTTTTCTTTTGGCCAGCTGAATCTTCCGCATGGATTTGATCTGCTGGGTCAGCGGTCTTTTGGCCGGACAGACAAAGCTGCAGCAGCCGCACTCACAGCACTCGCATCCGTAATTTTCCACAAACGCTTTTTCGTCAAAATGTGCCGCATAATCCGCAAGCCTGCTGGGAATGATTCTGCCGGGACAGACTTCCACACAGCGCCCGCAATTGATGCAGGGACCCGGCTCCATGGCAGATACCTCATCCCTTGACAATGCCAGCAGCGCCGTGGATGTTTTTGTGGACGGTACTTTCAGGTCGAACATGGCAAATCCCATCATGGGACCGCCGCAGATGACTTTCTCCGGTTTCCCCTGAAATCCGCCTGCCGCCTCCAGGATTTCGTCATAACTGGTTCCGATTTTCACCCGGAAATTGGCAGGCTCTGCCACCGCGTCCCCTGTCACTGTCACAATACGTTCCATCAGGGGCCGTCCTTCCATGACAGCCCTGTACACTGCCACCATGGTGTCCACATTGTTCACCACGCATCCCACTTCGGCAGGCAGCATGGTAGAATTAATTTTTCTGCCGGTGACGGCATAAATCAGCTGCCGCTCCCCTCCCTGGGGATATTTTGTCTTCAGCGCCTTTACACAGATTCTGCCTTCATCCCGGGTCCGTTCCCTCAGGGCACTGATGCAGTCGGGCTTATTGTCTTCCACAGCCAGAATTCCCGTGGCATTGGGAAACAGCTTCAGTATGATTTTCAGGCCGCCGATCAGCTTTTCCGGCTCCTCCAGCATCCTCCTGTAATCGGAAGTCAGATAGGGCTCGCATTCCGCGCAGTTTGCGATCACGTAATCAATTTTTTCCGGCTCTTTCACAGACAGCTTTACATGCGTGGGAAAGCCTGCGCCTCCCATACCCACGATTCCCGCCTCCCGGACGATTCCCACAATCTCTTCCCGCTTCACTTCCTCCAGGGAAGTCCTGCCCGCAAATTCCATCTCCTCATAAAGGCCATCATTTTCCACAATGATGCTGGTAACCATGTCACCGGTGGCCACACGCCTGGGCTCTATAGCCTTTACCGTGCCGGATACCGAGGCATGTATGGGAGCCGAGACAAATCCTCCCGCCTCCGCGATCTTCTGTCCTGCCAGCACCCGGTCTCCTTTTGCCACTAAGGGCCCTGCCGGTGCCCCAATGTGCTGCGACAGAGGATATGCCAGTTCCTTACCCGGCATGCAGACCTGAATCGGCTTGTCCTTGGACAAGTCTTTTCCGTCGTAGGGATGTATACCGCCTACAAATGTCAACTTATGCATGTTCTCTTCAGTCCCTTCCTTTCTCGCTGTGTCTTTCTCCTGATATAAATATACTATTTTTTTTTACAAAATACTACTGGAAATTTTAATTTTGTGTTATACTTATTAAGATTCACTAACGGTTCACAGTCACAGTGAAAAAAGAGAAGTATTGAAAATCTGAAAATGGAGGCTGCCATGCGAATTTGCGAGGAAACACTGGATAACTTTTCAATTTCTTATCCCCTGGACAGGCTTGCACCCCTGGAGCGGATTCTTTTTCTGGATATTGAGACCACCGGCTTTACCGCCAAATCCTCTTATCTCTACCTCATAGGATGCGCCTATTGCCGGGCAGGAAAATGGCAGACCATCCAGTGGATGGCGGAAAATTACGACCAGGAGGCCGAAATACTGAAAGCCTTTTTCCAGTTTGCACGGCCTTACCGCTGCCTGATTCATTTTAACGGCAATAATTTTGACCTGCCTTTTATCACCCAGAAATGTGCCCAGCTTTCGCTGCCCTGGAATTTTGATGATTTTGAAGGCATCGATCTTTACAGGCGGATTGCGCCTTACCGGTATTTTCTCAAGCTTGCCAACTGCAAGCAGAAAACCCTGGAACAATTTCTGGGCATCAACCGCAAAGATGTCTTTTCCGGCAGCGAACTCATCGGACTTTATCAGGAATATATCAAAAACCCTTCCGAATACCTGGAAAATGCCATTCTTCTCCACAACGCGGATGATTTGAAGGGTATGCTGGAACTCCTGCCCATACTTGTCTATTACGATTTATTCAACCAGCCTGTGCGGGCCCGGAAAGTCCAGGCAAATTATTACAAAGATGTCCATGGCAGCAGACGGCGCGAGCTCGTCATCCATCTCAAACTGGACACGCCCCTGCCCAGACCGGTATCCGCCAATGCCAACCAGTGCTTTTTCAGGGGAGAGGAAAACGAAGGGACCCTGAAAATTCCCATTCTGGAAGAGGAACTGAAATTTTTCTATTCCAATTACCAGGACTATTATTATCTTCCCGCAGAGGACGTGGCGCTTCATAAATCCGTGGCAGATTTCGTGGAAAAGGCATACCGCATCCCCGCATCCGCCGCCAACTGTTACACCCGCAAGGAATCCTGCTATCTTCCCCAGTGGGATTACGTTTTTTCACCGTTTTTCAAACGGGATTACAAGAGCCGGGATCTTTTCTTTGAGCTGACGGATGAATTAAAAAAAGACAGGGAAGCTTTTTCCAGGTATGCTTCCCACATTCTGAGCATGATTGCCTCCTCCTATTGACCCAGGCTCCTGCCCCCATGGGCAGTTTTCTGTCCGGATTTTGACATAAGGCTCTTTATTCCCGCTGGCAATGAGGAAAATATTCATGCAAGTCCTGTTGGCTGCAGCGGGGTCTTTGCTTTTCCGGAATAAGGAGCCGAACTTATTTTTTTGCACATCAAAAAGCGGTTGCCTGTCTTTTCAGCCTGCAGCCGCTTATCCTTACGCTTCTAAGGTTTCTGGTAGAAAAAAGCATTCTTTCTGTTATAGCCTATTTCCCTGTGATTGAGGATCTGTTCCGAGCTGCCGATAAACAGCAGCCCTCCGCTGACAAGAGACTTAAAATACTTACGAAATACCATATCTTTAGCCTCCTCCGTAAAGTAAATCAGCACATTACGGCACACTATCATATGACAGCCCAGGGGATACGCATCCTTCAGCAGGTTATGCTCCCTGAACTCCACACAATTTTTGATTTCATTCGCTATCTTAAAAGAAGAACCTGTCTGCCTGAAAAATCTTCTTTTCAGATCCGGCGGCACAGACACAATACTCCTCTCACAGTATATCCCTTCTTTTGCCTGCTCTATCACCTGTCTGTCCAGGTCCGTGGCCAAAATTCTGATATTGGCCAGTGGAAGATGCCTTGACAGCGCCATTACCAGCGAATAAGGCTCGTCACCCGTGGAGCAGGCAGCACTCCAGATCTTCAGATTTTTGCCGAATCTGCTGATCAATTCCGGGATTGCCTTATCTTCCATCACTTTCCACTGGGAAAGATCCCTGTAAAACTCAGAGACATTGATGGTAATGTAGTTGATAAATTCCTCTAATTTGTCTTTGTCCGTCTTCAGACGATACACATACTTATCATAGCCCACTATCTTATTCTTGGAAATCAGGGCGTCTATACGGCGCTTCATCTGATTTTCCCTATAAGCATTCAGGTCAATCCCTGTCAGTGACAGGATCTCCCTCTTAAAATACTTATAGTCAAACACCATGGCAGTATATTCTGTCATTACTGGGCATCATCCTCCGCCTGGGCCGCAATCTCTGCCTCTACATCCACGGAAACCTCGTCCGCATCTTCTTCCCTTGACGCTGCCTGCTGTGCCATTGCTTTGATGCTCAGGGAAATTTTTCTGTCAATTTCGTTGAAATCCACAATCTTGGCCGTGATCTGCTCTCCAGCCTTCAGTACATCCGAGGGCTTCTCCACATGCTCCTTGGAAATCTGGGATACATGAAGCAGCGCGTCCACGCCGGGCTCCAGTTCCACAAACGCGCCAAAATCAGTCATTCTGGCTACCCTGCCCGTCACAATGCTTCCGATGGCATATTTGTCCGCCGCATCCCTCCAGGGATTCTGGTCCTCAAATTTCAGGGACAGCGCAATCTTGCTGCCGTTGATTTCCTTGATCAGCACATTCAGTTTGTCGCCCACTTTAAATACTTTTCTGGGATGCTCCACATGTCCCCAGGACATCTCCGAAATATGCAGGAGTCCATCTGCTCCGCCAAGATCAACAAAGGCGCCGAAATCCGTGACATTCTTCACGATGCCTTCCACAACATCCCCCTCATGGATTCTCTCAAAGAGTTCCTTCTGAAGTTCTGCCTTGCGTGCATTGATGAGCTGTCTGCGGTCGCCGATATATCTTCTCCTCTTGGGATTATACTCGCTGATCACAAACTCGATCTCCGTACCCATGTATTTTCCCAGATCCTTCTCGTAAATATCAGATACGAGGCTGGCAGGGATAAATACTTTGGCACCTTCCACATTGACACTCAGACCGCCTTCCAATACCTGGACAACCGCCGCCTTCAGGACTTCCTTGTTGTTATAAGCCTCTTCAATCCTCTTGTTGCCCCGGTCAGCTGCCAGTCTCTTGTAAGTCAGCACTACCTGGCCTTCGCCATCGTTTACCTTCAGAATACGTACTTCCATCGTGTCACCCGGCTTCACCGCTGTCGTGAGATCCACGCTGGAATCATTTGTGTACTCACTTTTGGTCAGAATACCATCCGACTTATATCCGATGTTCAGAACGATCTCATCTGCCTTGACATCAATAACTGTGCCTTCGACTACATCTCCTGAGTGGATCATCTTGATAGTATCCTCAAACATTTGTTCAAAAGTTAATTCTGACATAATTTTGAACCTCCTCAATTAATTTGTTTGGGGTGGAAGCCCCCGCTGTAATACCCACCAGTCGAGCAGTTTTAGGTAAATCTAAACACAAGTCCTCCAGTGTCTGTATAAAATAGGTGTCCGAACATTCCTCACTGCAGATTTCATACAGCCTTCGGGTATTGGAACTATGCCTGCCACCTATTACAATCATTACGTCAGCCTCTGCCGCGAGCGCCCTTGCCGAACGTTGACGCTCCTCCGTAGCGTTACAGATAGTATTTACAACACTACCATTATAACCTCTTTTTTCCAAAATTTCAACTATCGCTTGAAATTTATTGTAGTTAAATGTCGTTTGTGCGACCACGCATAGTTCTTCTTCCCCAGGAAGGCTGATTTTTCCGGCTTCCTGCTCACTATTCAGCACTGTCACACCGCCCTTGCACCATCCTATGATACCTTCCACCTCCGGATGTCCTGCATTGCCCACAATGACCATATGCTTTCCGTTCCTGCTCTCTTCTTCCGCTTTTTTCTGGATTCTGCTCACAAATGGACAGGTAGCGTCAATGCACTCCAGATTTTTCTCTTTCAGGATATGGTAAATTTCCTCGGGCACGCCGTGGGCCCGGATCACCACACCGTCCGGCGCGTCCGGACCGGAGCCGTCCGGCAGGCACAGAAGTTCTTCTTTGGACTCCAGAACCCTGACACCCTTTTCGGCCAGATCCTTTACCACTTCCTCATTGTTTACTATGGGGCCGTACGTATATATAGTTTTCCCGTTTTTTATCTGTTCATACACGGTATCCACCGCCCGTTTTACCCCGAAGCAAAATCCCGTGCATTCCGCAAGTTTTACTTCCATCTGCGATCTTCCTTTCTGCCCTTATGATTTAAACCGCGCAAAACCGGCCTCCAGCCCGTTTAAAGCCCCCTGTCTGCACAAATCGCCGGGGCACTCATCCTTTCCAGGACGCAAACGCCTGCCTGCAGAGTCTTGTCAACTCTGATATGACTTCATCCCGGTCCATCTCCGAAGTATCCACCAAAACCGCGTCTTCCGCCTGCTTCAGAGGAGACATTTCCCGGTGCATGTCCCTGTAATCCCGTTCCTCAATACCTGCTTTGATAAGCTCCAGGTCACATGCTTCCCCTTTTGCCATAAGCTCGTCATATCTTCTTTTTGCCCGCACCTGACTGCTGGCCGTGAGATATATTTTCAGCTGGGCCCCGGGAAGCACACAAGTGCCGATATCCCTGCCATCCATGATACAGTCCGTCCCTGCTGCCAGTTCTTTCTGGAGTCTCACAATGTTCTCCCGCACCTGGGGCACCGGGCTCGTTATGGAAGCCGCCTCTCCCACTTCCTCGGTACGTAAATACGGATTTACATTTTCCCCGTTCAGGAAAACCACCTGAATACCGTTCTCGTAACGCATGGTGATCTCTGCTTTACCGCATTTTTCAATGATTTCTTCCGGATTCTTCAGATTCACGCCTTCCCTCAGCATATACAGTGCCATGGCACGGTACATTGCCCCGGTATCCACATAGATCAGGTTCATTTCCTTTGCCACGGCTTTGGCGACGGTGCTCTTTCCTGCCCCCGCAGGTCCGTCTATGGCCACATTAAAACTCATATGTCTCTCCTCTTTTTCCTGATTTCCGCGGGCAGTGCGCCCAGGGGGCCTTACACGGACCGGCCTGCCAGAAATCCTGTGGACCAGGCAATCTGCAGGTTAAAGCCCCCTGTCATGGCGTCCAGGTCCAGTACTTCCCCCGCAAAATACAGTCCGCTGACTTTTTTGGATTCCATGGTGGAGGGATTCACATCCTTCACGGAAATCCCCCCTCTGGTGATAACCGCTTCCTCAAATCCCCTCACCCCGGTCACAGTGAGCGGCAGGTTTTTGATCAGTTCCCCGAAATGCCTTCTCTCCTCTTTGGTGACTTCATTGACTTTCTTATCCCCCTGAATGCCCGACAATTCCTGCATCACAGGAATCAGCTTCATGGGAAAAAGGCCTCCCAGCGCATTCCTGAACTGTTTATTCTTATTTTCTTCAAAGTCGCGCAGAATCCGGCGGTCCAGCTGCTCCGGGTCCAGCGCAGGTTTTAAGTCAATGTACAGCTTTGTCTCCCCTCCGGTTCCCCGGGACTTTGCGGATCTTTTCCCTCCCTGCCCGTAATAGCTGCTGGCAGACAGAATCAGCGGCCCGCTGACGCCGAAATGGGTAAACATCATCTCCCCAAAGCCCTGGTATGCTTCCCTGCCTTCACAGACAAGCCTGACCGAAACATTTTTCAGGGACAGTCCGGAAAGCCCGGCACACCATTTTTCTTTTATCTGAAACGGCACAAGGGAAGGATGGCATTCCGTAATTTTATGGCCCGTCTCTTCCGCAAAGCGGTAGCCGTCCCCGGTGGAGCCTGTGGCCGGATAGGACAAGCCCCCCGTGCACACAATGCAGCCATCCGCCCACATCTTTTTTCCACTGGCAAGACTTACTCCTGCCAGCTGCATCTTCCGGTTTTCCCCTGCCTCCCGGCTCCCTGTCGTTTTGCCGTCCGCTTCCGCTTCCCTTCTGTTCTGCTTCCCGGGCTCCTGCGCAAGCTTGTCCGTTTCTTCCTTTTCCCGCAGAAGAAGCGCCTTTACTTCCGTATTCAGAAGAATTTCCACATGCCGTTTTTTTAATTCCCTCTGGAAAGCAGCTATCACATCCGAAGAATGGTCCGACACAGGAAATACCCTCCCGCCCCGTTCCGTTTTCAGCGGACATCCCGCCCTCTCCAGAAACTCCATCACGGCCCGATTGTCATAGCCATAAAATGCACTGTAAAGAAACTTGCCATTGGTACGGACATTGTCAAAAAGAGTATCCATGTCCCCGGCATTGGTCACATTGCAGCGTCCCTTTCCTGTGATAAACAGTTTCTTTCCCAGTTTCTCGTTCTTTTCAATCAGGCACACACTGCTGCCCTGATCCGCAGCCGCAATGGCCGCCATCATTCCTGCGGCGCCTCCGCCCACAATGATCACTCTGCCCAATCCATGTTCTCCTCTACCCGCCGCGCGGAGCGCATGCTCCTTTCGCTGCTAATTTCCTTACGCGCCCGTGTGCAATCGAGTAGGGGAACGCTCTTCTCCACTACTCCCGCGCCGGGTGCGTGCAGCTTTCGCTGCTTATTTCCTTACGCGCCCGTGTGCAATCGAGTAGGGGAACGCTCTTCTCCACTACTCCCGCGCCGGGTGCGTGCAGCTTTCGCTGCTTATTTCCTTACGCGCCCGTGTGCATAAAAAGGCAGGAAGTGCCCTGGCGTATTGCACTTCCTGTCACCCTTTTCACACTGTTTCAGAACTGTATCCTGCACTTTTACGTCGGCAAATATCCTTCCCCGGAATATCCAGCCCTGAAATCCAGTCTTTCCTTTTTGTTTATACCGGATACGCCCCGTTCTGGGTATCTGCCTGGGTCATGTCAACCTTATCCTGCTGTGCCTGACGATATTTGAAGAAGTCTGTGGCAACCTGAGGGAACAGAGCATAGCTCAGGACATCTTCGTCCTGCTGCTTCCACTCGCTCATCTCGGATTCCAGCTTATCCATCTCGTTCTCCAGCATATCCGCATAACGGCAGGTAATACGCTCCTCACCAGGAATAACCTTGTCAATGATCTCCTGGTTCATGGGCTTGATGGTCTGGCCATACTCGCCGCGCAGCACTGCCTTGGTCTCCTTGGTAGCCATCTTGTATCTCTCGCCCATGAGCACGTTAAACACGGCCTGGGTACCCACGATCTGGGAAGAAGGCGTTACCAGGGGCGGCTCACCCAGATCCTTGCGGACCTCGGGAATCTCCCGCAGCACATCATAATACTTGTCTTCCGCATTCTGCTCCTTCAGCTGGCTCACCATGTTGGAAAGCATGCCGCCGGGTACCTGGTAAAGCAGGGTCTTAATGTCAACACCCATAACCTTGGGATTCAGGAGGCCGCTCTTTAAGCACTCATCCCTGTAAGGACGGAAGTAATCGGCGATCTCTGCCAGAAGGTTCTGGTCAAATCCGGTATCATAAGGCGTACCCCGGAAAGTTTCCACCATAACTTCTGTAGCAGGCTGGGAAGTACCCAGTGCAAAAGGACTCATGGCGGTATCGATCACATCCACTCCTGCTTCCACTGCCTTCAGGTAGGTCATGCTGGCCACACCGGAAGTATAATGCGTATGCAGCTGAATCGGAAGCTTTGTATTCTCCTTCATGGCCTTGATCAGTTCGGAAGCCTTGTAAGGCACCAGCAGGCCTGCCATATCCTTGATACAGATGGAATCCGCTCCCATCTCCTCAATCTTCTTGGCCGTCGTTGCCCAGTACTCCAGGGTATAGGCATCTCCCAGGGTGTAGGACAACGCGATCTGCGCATGTCCCCTGCCCTCCTGCTTCTTCATCCTGTTGGTGGCATTGACCGCTTCCTGCAGGTTGCGCAGGTCATTCAGACAGTCAAAAATACGGATAATGTCAATACCGTTGGCGATGGACTTCTGAACGAAGGCATCCACCACGTCGTCCGCATAAGGTCTGTATCCCAGAATATTTTGTCCGCGGAAAAGCATCTGCAGCTTGGTATTTTTAAAGCCATCCCGCAGTTTGCGGAGTCTGTCCCAGGGATCTTCCTTCAGGAAGCGAAGGGAGGCATCAAAGGTGGCGCCGCCCCAGCACTCCACGGAATGATATCCCACTTTATCCATCTTCTCCACAATGGGAAGCATAAAATCCGTCGGCATTCTGGTGGCAATCAGGGACTGATGCGCGTCACGCAGTATTGTTTCCGTAATTTTAATCGGTGTTTTTGCTTGTTCTGACATTTACGAATTTCCTCCATATTTATTTTTAGGTCTTTCACGTTACTCTTTCAAAATCTTAGAACACTCCGAAAATGGCCATGAAGGTACCCGCAGCCACAGCCGTACCGATAACGCCGGCCACATTGGGACCCATCGCATGCATCAGCAGGAAGTTGGTGGGATCAGACTCCGCACCTACCTTCTGGGATACACGGGCCGCCATGGGAACGGCAGACACACCTGCGGAACCGATCAGAGGATTGATCTTGCCGTGGGTTGCCTTACACATCAGCTTACCGAACAGAACGCCTGCCGCAGTACCGAACATGAACGCAATCAGTCCCAGTCCCACGATCTTAAGGGTATCCCAGTTCAGGAATGCCTCCGCGCTGGTGGTTGCGCCTACGGAAGTACCCAGCAGGATAACCACGATATACATCAGGGCATTGGAAGCAGTCTCCGTGAGCTGTCTCACAACACCGGATTCCCGGAACAGGTTTCCCAGCATCAGCATACCTACCAGGGGAGCCGTGGTGGGAAGAATCAGGCATACCACTATGGTAACGATAACAGGGAACAGAATCCTCTCCAGTTTGGACACCGGACGAAGCTGTCCCATCTTGATCTTCCGCTCCTTCTCGGTGGTAAACAGCTTCATGATAGGCGGCTGGATAATGGGCACCAGCGACATGTAGGAATATGCCGCAACCGCAATGGGACCCATGATGGCCGTCTGTCCCAGCTTACTTGCCAGGAAGATAGAGGTAGGGCCGTCGGCACCGCCGATGATGGAGATGGCCGCAGCTGCCATATCGTTGAAACCAAGAAAGATAGCTCCGAAATATGCAGCAAAAATACCGAACTGGGCCGCCGCACCCAGAAGGAAACTCCTGGGATTCGCAATCAGGGGACCGAAGTCTGTCATGGCGCCCACACCCATGAAAATCAGGGAGGGCAGAATGGCCCATTCGTCCAGCTGATAAAAATAATACAGTAAACCGCCCACGCCGTTTGAAGCGTCTTCCGGGCGGAGCATGATGTCGGGATAAATATTCACCAGCAACATGCCGAATGCTATCGGCGTCAGGAGCAAAGGCTCAAACTCATGCCGGATAGCCAGATAAAGGAAAAAGCACGCAACCGCTATCATCAGATAGTTTCCCCATGTCAGATTGAAGAAGGCAGTCTGATGAATGAGGTTGTTCAGCGTAGAACTTATATATTCCATTTGTTGACCTCCTGTTGTTCGTCACAATGAAACACGGAACAGATTTTCATTGTGTATATCACCTTTTATAACGGTATGAAGCATCCGGCTGCGCCTCTGCGCAGGCACCGGAGGGCAATACCGTTAATTCAAGGTAGCCAAAACGGCCCCAGCCTCTACCGCGTCGCCTACTGCAACGTCCACACTTGCAACGGTGCCATCTTCCGGAGCCACAACAGGAATCTCCATCTTCATCGCCTCGATAATCACAACTGCATCGCCTTTCTTGACAGCGTCTCCCACTTTCTTCTCAAGCTTAAATACCTTTCCTGCCGCACCCGCTTCAATCTTGATGCTGCCTGCTGCGCCTGCCGCCTTGGGAGCTGCTGCCGGAGCCGCCTTGGGGGCTGCCTTGGGAGCAGCGGGAGCCTTTGCCGCCACAGGTGCTCCCGTGGATGTTCCTTCCTCCACCACTACATCATATACGTTGCCATTGACGGTAATTGTATAATTTTTCATTTCATTTTCCTCCTAAATATGATCGCCAGTTGATCTGATTTTAATAATTTATCTTCTCCTGATAGAGCGCACCACAAATCCGTCTGTGGATACAGCCCCCTCACAAGCCGCAACCGCAGCGGCAATCACAGCCACCAGTTCCAGGTCGTCCGTCTCATCCACAACGGTTTCCTGCTCTACAATCTGTGCAACTGCATTGTCAACGCCTGTCGTTTCTTCGGCCGGGGCTTTCTTCTTCGCCCTGTTGGCCTGAATTTTCGGAATGATGCTGAACGCGGAAATAATGGCGCTGATCAGAATCAAAACGGCAAACACGGTACCCATACCGATCACAGTGTTCAGGGCCGCCCTTCCCATCAGCTCGCCCACCGTTGACTTGGGATTCAGGGAGGCGGCTTTCATGGTAAGAAAGCTGTCATTGGAATAAACGATCTCCGCCGTGGCGCTTTTCTTCTCCCCGGCAACTTCCACTTCCACAATAATTTCATTTCCGTCAATGGATACCGTGGTACCCTTTACTTCCGTAATGGCTCCCATCGACTCCTTTGCCGTCTGAAAAGAGTTTACTGCTGATGCAAACGCATTGCCATCCACATTGACACTATACTGGGTACCCACAGCATACTCGATTTCTTCCGCAGTATATTCGTCAAAAAATGCATCCTTCTCATACTGGGAAAGCAGTGACACCATGTTGGTCGCAAGCATCTGTGCATATTCTGTCTTCTGCTGCTCATAGGCAGTCAGGTCTTCTCCGCTTCCGCATGCGGACAGTCCGAAGATGCAGGCAATCATACATAGTAAAGTCCAAAATTTCTTCATCTTATAATCACCCTTTCTACACGGTTCCGTGCTTTTTTGCAGGACGATCCTCATTCTTGGAAAAGAGCATCTCAAAAGCGCCGATCACATATTTTCTGGTTTCGGCTGCCTCCACGATCCTGTCCACATATCCTCTCCGTGCAGCGCTTCCTGCACTCAGCTGCATCGTTTCATACTCTGCGGCCTTCGCATTGATGACATCGGCTCCCTGCCCGTCATACATAATCTTTGCGGCAAGCTTTCCTTCCATGGTTCCGATCTGTGCATCAGGCCATGCAAAGGTCATGTCCGCGCCGATTGCCTTGGAATTCATGACAATACCGGCTGTTCCCAGGGCCTTGCCCACAATCACGTTTACCTTGGGAACCGTTGCGTTTGCAAATGCATAGGTAAGCTTTGCCGCAGCCCTGGCGATTCCTTTTTCGGAACACATGGTTGCCTGATATCCCTTCACATTGGTCAGGGTCAGCACCGGGATCTCAAAGGCATCACAGAAGGCGATGAAATCGGCTGCCTTTTCACAGCCCTGCTTTGACAAGGTGGCCTCCAGCTTCTCCGCCACATTTCCTTCCTCGTCGCACACTTCGCTGCGGTTGGCAACGGCACCCACCGTCACACCGTCCAGCTTCATAAAACCGGTCACCATATCCCTGGCATAGCCGGCTTTCACTTCAAAGAAATCATTATCGTCCGCCAGAATGGAAAGCGCCACGGATGTATCTCCCGTACATCCTGCCAGCTCCTCATTTACGCGGTTTAAGTCATCACTGCACTCCACACTGTCACTTCCCTCCTCGCAGTTGGAAGGCAGGAAGGCAACCAGGTCACGGATTCTGGAAAGTATGGTGGTCTCATCTGCCACCACATCCACGATACCGCTTTCCTCAGACTGGAATGCCGCGGCAGAAGAATCACATTTTGTGACAACATTGCCATCCAGTGCATTGGGGGCATTGACGAAGAGTTTCCCGCTCTTCTCCTCCATAAAAGTAAAATCGGTCAGGGTCGGGAACAGTGCAAGTCCGCCTCCGCAGCTGCCCAGAACGGCAGTAATCTGGGGGATGACGCCGCTTGCCAGCGTCTGCTTCATGTAGATGGTGCCGAATGCATTCAGCGCATCCGCGGCCTCCTGCAGTCTCAGCCCCGCGGAATCGATCAGCCCGATCACGGGAGAGCCTGTCTTCATTGCCAGATCGTAGAGACCGGTAATTTTCCTGGCATGCATCTCGCCGATGGTTCCGTTCATCACGGAAGCGTCCTGGCTGTAAACATACACAGGCTTACCACCTATTACTCCATAACCGGTGATACAGCCGTCGGAAGGAGTTTCATTGGGTTTCATATTGAAATCCGTGGCTCTTGCCGTTACAAGTCCGCCGATTTCAACGAAACTGTTGTCATCGAGCAAAGCTGTTATTCTTTGGCTCGCTTTTGAAGTAGTACTCATGCTCTCAGTCCTCCATTTATATTGAATAAATACAAACAACCTAACAACGGGGCTTCCAGACCCAGAACGCAAATGCCCCCATGGTCATTGTCTGTAACAGTATAACACAAAAAAAGCAACTCGCAAAGGACGAATTGCATTTTTTTTGTATTTTTTTGCAGACCGGTTTCTTTCCGCCGGTTTACTCCTTTGTCAGTACCCCCATGTACTTTTCCCACTTTCCGGTGAGCACCCTGGTCATAAAGAAAATCCCCCTCACCAGCCAGTCCGCGGTCATGGCAATATACACGCCGAAAATTCCCAGGTTCATCCCTTTTGCCAGAATATATGCCAGTCCGATCCTGCAGACCCACATGGAACCGATTGCCACGATCATGGTAAACCTTACATCCCCTGCCGCCCGCAGTCCGTTGGGCAGGGCAAATGCCAGCGGGTGCATCAGCATACAGCAGATACAGTGATAACACAGAAGCTGTCCGGTCAGGCGGGTGGTCTCCTCACTCAGCTGATATAAGCCAAAAATGGGATTCCTGAAAACCAGCAGCCCGATCCCGATGAGGATCACAAACAGGTAAGCTATCCTCAGCAGTTTAAACATATATTGTCTGGCCTGTCTGTATTGCCCCGCCCCCACACACTGTCCCACCACGGTGACAATGGCGGTTCCGATGGCGCCCGCAGGAATCAGCTGGAAATTCCCCACATTGCCGGTGACTGCATTGGCCGTGATAGCCGCCGTCCCGAAGCTGGCAGTCAGGCTGGAAAGCAGGATTTTTCCCACCTGGAAAATGCTGCTCTCCAGACCGCTGGGAATCCCGATATAAAGGATCTTGTGCAGTATGGGCCTGTCCAGGCCGATTTTGCGGCTAATGGGAACATCCCCCCTGCGAATCAGCATCAGACAGATCACTGCCGCCGATAGTACCCTGGAGATCAGGGTGGACAGCGCGGCGCCTGACACTCCCATGGAAAGGCCGTAGATCAGCAGTGCATTTCCCGCCACATTCACTATGTTTGAAAACAAGGAAACCTGCATGGACACTTTGGAATTGCCCACTGCCCGGAACAATGCCGCCCCGCTGTTATAGATTCCCAGAAAAGGAAAGGAAACCGCGTTGAAATAAAAATAAATTCTGGCGTTTCTCATGACCTCCGCGTCAATATCGCCGTATATGGCAGACAGAATCTGCCTGTTCCCAATCAAAGCCACGGCCATAAACACCATTGCCAGCGCCACCACCGACAAAAACAGCTGATTGGATGCCCTTGCCACCTTCTCCCTGTCTCCTTTGCCGATATACTGTGCCACGGTCACCGCACCGCCGGAAGCCATGGCCCCGAACAGGCCTATGAGAAGAACACTCAGGATATCCACCAGGGAAATGCCGGACACGGCCGCCTCCCCGCAGGAAGCCACCATCATGGTGTCTGCCATTCCTATGGTCACCGAAAGAAGCTGTTCCAGAACCAGCGGTATCACCAGCCGTCTTAATTGTTTATTCGTAAACATAATAACGCCTTTACGCAATTTATATTTTTATTTTTACATCCTGAAACATGTCTGAAAAGTGCTTTCTGTCTAAACCCCCATGCGGCCAGCCGCACCATCATCCATAAAAGCCCGGGAGATTTTGATGATGCACACAAACCGCAAGAGCATGCGGTTTGGCGCACTGCTGTCTCGGTTTTTGTGCAAGGGAAGCACAAAAACACTTCGCGGTGCCGTAGTGATGCAGG
>CAJTLR010000056.1 GCA_910577185.1 uncultured Acetatifactor sp. | reverse complement strand
GATCACGCTTCCGCAGATGGTAAACAATACGGATTACAGCGTGGAAGCGGAGATTGTTTCCGCAGATGGCCCCGTGGAGCGTGTGGAAACATACGGAAAGGCTTTAAATGCCTTTAAAGTCTGCTATTCCGGCAGCGCGCGCAATGTTGCGTTAAAACTTCATGTGACAGGGGGGCTTTACTGATGGCGGCGAATGTGATCATAAAATCGGACGATCGCCGCCGGCAGGAAGCGGCGATTCTTAGACAGTTTGGCGGCGGTTCCCGCAATAATTCCCCCCGCGAGAACCGGGAGTATGCGGAAGAAATCAATGCCAGGATGAACGAGGTTAAAAGAGAGGTAGGGATCAGAATATGAAAATTATCGAAGCAAACGAGGGGCCGAAAATTTCCCATGTTGTTACGGGAAACTGGTTGAACCTTGGGGATCAGATCATGTTAAATCTGGCAACTATGGAATCTGAAAAGCCGGAACATAGGGATATATGCGCGGATGCTTTTGGAAAGCTGCATACAGGCGAAGGGCTTTACTATGTGGCGCAGATCGACATTCCGGCCAGAGGGTTCACGGAAAAAGAAGTTGAAAATCCGGACTATGATGCAGAAATTGAGGACGGCGAGGAAGGATCCGGCATGAGTGGGAAAAGCCCGGTTATCATCCAGAGGGAGCCGATCCCGTTCTCTATGGACAATGTAACGCTGACGCTTTACGCATTAAAAGAGGGGGTGTTTTAATTGAAAGCCTATAATTTTGACAGCTTGAAATTTGCAACGGAAGGACTGACCGGGTTCGGGTGTACCGTTATCCAGGATGATATAAACCTTCCGTCTTTCATGATTCCAATTAACAAGCGGACAAATGCACAGCTTTTCACGGGTGGATCTGAAAAGACACATTCCGCTTTTCTTGTGGATGATGTGGAATATAAACGCTTTTTTGCCAGCAAGTTTATAAACTGCATCATTAACGGAAGGGCGTATTCATGGCCCGGAATGGATCCGGCAGCAGTTATCAATTTTGATGATTCCATGGCGGCCTGCAACGCAAAGGGCGCAGGCTGGCATATGCTTTCTATCCCGGAAAGGGCGGTTATTAACCACTTGATCCATAAGTCCAGTTTTGAGCCGCACGGAAATACGCAGTACGGAAAAAATCACACATACACATATGAGGCCGGAGAGCAGACCGCAGACGAGGGCGACGGAAGCGGCGGCAGAAGGACAACCAGGACAGCAACCGGATCCGGGCCGGCCACATGGTTTTCAGATGGCACAAAGGAAGGGATCGCCGATTGGGTCGGCAATGTCTGGAAATGGTGTTCCGGTATGCGTGTTGTGGATGGCAAAATCCAGATCATGAACCAGAATATGCCCGCAAAACAGGTATCTCATGCGGCGGTTAGCACGTACTGGAAAGAAATTCTTCCTTCCGGCGCCCTGGTGGATCCCGGTGCATCCGGAACGCTTGCCTATACGGCGGATTTCAAGGTCGGAACCGCAACCGGCGCGGCAGTCGCTAAACACATGGGGAATTTTGCAAACATGGGCGCAGTAACCGGGCTTACAATTCCGGAAATCCTCTTTGAATTGTGCCTTGCGCCGAAAACGGGGGAAAACTATACCGGCGGCTTCTGGCTGAACAATGAAGGGGAGCGCTTGCCGTTCGTTGGTGGCGGTTACGACACCGCTTCGAACGCTGGTTCGTCCGCGTTGTACGTCCGCAATCCCCGGTCGAGCGTGCACCCGTCCGTTGGCTTCTTTTCCGCTTTCCTTGAGTTGTGATCTGCAATCTGAATACGGTGTTCTGTTTGGGGCTACGGTAGTAGCCCCTTTATTTTGGCAGGAAAGGGAAAAAGTAAAAATATTATGGGAAATCTGAAAAGATATGACAACCGACCGAAAGGTGATCCGGAAACCAACGAGGGGCGGGATCAAAGGAACGGTTTGATCATATTGCAGAAATCGAAAGATTTAATGCAGTACCTTTATACCTCATGGGTGAAATACCCAAAGAGCGAAAAGCCGGGGTTCGTGGCAGATTACAAGAAATGTCTGTTTGATTTTCTGAAGCTGATTATCACGGCGCAGAAACGGTATTTTAAGAAAACCACTTTACAGGATGCTGATGTTCAGCTTGAATTGTTGCGGCTTTTCAATGATCTTTCGTATGATCTGCATTTTATTGATGAAAAGCGTTATCAACTGATTTCTATGCGGTTATGTGAAATTGGAAGGCTTCTTGGCGGCTGGATAAAATCGCAGAAAGAAAACAGTTAAAATCCGGATGCGGTTTATCCGGTGGGAACGGGTCGAATAACGCTTGCCGATCGTTGGTGGCAGCTACAACAACACTTCCAACGCTGGTTCGTCCGCGTTGAACGTCAACAATCCCCGGTCGAACGTGAACGCGAACATTGGCTTCTTTTCCGCTTACCTTTTGAGCCAGAAGGGGGATGTTTACGGACATTCTCACAGTGCAAGGAAAAGGAAAGGGATCCGTTTCCGTTCTGGCAGTTTGCCAGAAAAATTGACGTTGCTATCAATGCAGTTAGTACCGGCATCCAGACGCGCCGCCACAGAGGATGCATAGGGCTTGAAGGGTGCAACGGATAGCGCGGCATTTTCGGCCGAAAGCCGGAAATGCAATCCCCGCCGGCGGTGGATGCGGTGGGGAAATATCCTGAAAAGGAAAAGAAATATTGAAAACTTTTAAAGTAACGCATGATGAAATAATAAGTTTCGACAATCTGTTAGAAGCAGACAAAAACGCTTCCAGAAATAAGCGTTACCGTGATGAAAATTTAAAGTTTGCGGCGCATAGGGAAGAAGAGCTGATCAATCTACAAAATGAGCTGACCTATTTTCCGAAAGATGGCATTCCGGGAAATCCGCTGGAATCATCCTATCATGTAGGAAAATATCGCATGAAGAAAATCTATGAGCCGAAGCCGCGGATCATCATGGCCCTGCAATACCGGGATCGTGTCGTACAGTGGGCGTATTATCAAAAATTGAATCCATTGTTTGACAGGCAGTATATAGAACATAGTTACGGTTGCCGAACCGAAAAAGGAACCACGGCGGCGCGGGCGCAGCTTCAGACGTGGCTTCGCAAGGCATCCAGGAGTTCTAAAAACTGGTATGTGCTGAAATTAGACATTTCAAAATATTTTTACCGTGTTGATCATGAAATCCTCATGAAAATACTTGCAAAGCATATCAAGGATGAACTTATCCTTCGCGATCTTTACAATCTGATAAATTGTGAGGATACGGCCTTCGGGCTTCCGGAAGGGGTGCAGCCGGAGTTATGCACACAAGAGGACTGGTTATACAACAGAGGTATGCCGATCGGAAATCTTACAAGCCAGATGTTTGCTAATATCTACTTGAATGAGTTGGATCAGTTCTGCAAACATGACCTTCATATCCGGTATTATATCCGGCTTGTGGATGATGTGATTATACTATGGCCGGATAAAGAGGAATTGCACGGAATCAAGGATGATATAGAAAGGTTTCTTGCTGAAAAACTGCATCTTGAATTAAATAAAAAGACGTGCATCCGTCCGGCATGGCTTCCGGTTGAGTTTGTGGGTGCATTGATTACGCCCAAAGCGATCCGCATGAGGAAAAGCGCAAGAAAGCGTATGGTTCGCAGGATGAATTTTATCCGGAAGCTTTTTGAGATTGGAAGGATTGTGTTTGAAAAGGTCAGCAATACCATGCAGAGTTATTTTGGGCTTATAGGAACGTTTACAGCCGAAAACCTTTTGAGGAAAATAATTGATGAATTTTCCTTCCGCATATTTAACAATACATAGTTCGGGAAACCGGGCTTTTTTATTGTCTAAAAATCGAAGAAAGGGGGTTTTCCTATGTCGGAAACAGTTTTTGAACGCGAAGTCCTGGACCGTCTGACAAAAATCGAAGCGAAGCTGGATAGTTTCGACGCCGCAAAGAAAAAGACCTATGATAATGAAAACGACATTATCCGGCTGAACGGGGATGTTGAAGGACTGAAAGATCGCGTCAACCAGTTGGAAGATTCTAACAAGTGGCTGGCCCGGACACTGGCGGCGGCCATTATAACGGCCGTTGTCGGCGTTGTGGTTGTGCTGATCCGCACTGGCGCCGGAATTTAAGAAGGGAAAGACGGAAAATGAACTATTCAAGGAATTACAGACGGCGAAGGCGGGCGACGCCCGCCGCCAAAAAGAAACGGAAAACAATGGATGTTGTCCTTGTCGTGGTCGGCTTATTGCTGATCGCCTTTACTTTGAAAATGATCCATGTGTTTGAAACAACCGGAGCGATCCCGGACACTTTATGTACTTGCGTATTTGCCGCATTGTCCGGAGAGTGTGGGATCATGGGGTGGATCAAGGTCACAAAAGACAAATACACGGATCGGAAATGGCAGCAAGAGGACAGAGAAAGAGAGGAAAAAGAAAATGACGTTTGAAATTTTTATGTTCGGGCTTTTGGTTGTGTCAGTATTGACCGGGCTTTTCACGGAAGCGATCAAGGGATGGCTTTCAGAGCGCGGGAAGAAATTCTATTGCAACGCGCTGGCCGGATATGTTGCCGTGGCGTTGTCCGTCCTCGTATCGGCCGGTTATCTGATCATTACAGAAACGGCCTTTAATTTGAAAATGGCGGTGTATCTGATCGCCCTGGTGCTTTTGTCGTGGTTGGCCGCAATGGTTGGCTATGACAAAGTTATCCAGTCCATAACGCAATTTAAGAAGGGGGCTTGATTATGGCGCTTATGGGAAAAGATGTACCGGAAAAAATCTGGAATTATCTGATCGCCGCCGGGTTGAACAAACACGGAGCCGCCGGCCTCATGGGAAATCTGGAAAAGGAATCCGGATTGAATCCGGAGAACCTGGAAAATTTGTGTGAAAGTCGGCTGAAAGAAGCCGGAAAGCCCTATTGCACAGATAAGGCATACACGGCGGCAGTTGACGCCGGACAGATCAGCCGTGCGGAATTTCTGAATCCGCTTCCGGGCAAACAATACGGGTACGGGCTGGCACAATGGACTTCTGCAGGCCGCAAGGCGGGGCTTTATGATCTGGCAAAGTCAAAAGGCGTTTCAATCGGAAATCTGGAAATGCAGCTTGAATTTTTGATCAAGGAGCTTTCCACAAGTTACAAGGGCGTGCTTTCCGTCCTGAAAGCGGCCGCAGATGTGAAAACGGCATCCGACAAAGTTTTGACCGGATTTGAACGTCCGGCCGATCAGTCTGAAGCAGTAAAAACAGAGCGCGCCAGATGCGGGCAGGCGTATTTTGATAAATACGCGGCATCCGGCGGCGGAAAGGGGAATAATATCATGGGAATAAGAATTGGACACGCGAGTATTTCAGAAAACGGAACCACAAGCGGAAAAGCCGGGGATCAGACCGGGAAAGAAGTCTGCATCCGGGAATGGTACTCTAAACCGTGGGATTATGTGGCGATCCATCCGGACGCGAATGTCCGGGAGAAACACGCGGCGGCCGTTGAAGCGGCTTGCAGGAATGACAATATCGGTTATAACTGGTTCGGGGAGAGTGACCGCAACAGCCTTTACAGGCTGGCAAAGGCGGTCAATTTTGATCTGTCAAAAGTCGGGAAATGTAATTGCGATTGCAGCAGCCTTCAGAACGTGGCGGCGGTGGCATCCGGATCCGGCGCAACATATGGTTCAAACGGCTGGACTACATCCACAATGAAGGCCGCCCTGGTTGCCCTGGGGTATAAAATCATCACAGCCAGCACATACCTGAAAAGTTCGGCGTATTGCGTCCGCGGCGCAATCTATGTAAATTCCGGTTCGCATACGGTCACTGGCTTGGACAATGGGGCAAATGCGGGAAAGACGCTTGAAGCGGCCGGCATTTCATCCGGAGCGGTTCCTTCCGGTGGATCCGGTGGCAAGAAATCCATTGACCAGATCGCAAGGGAAGTTATTTCCGGCAAGTGGGGCAATGGGGAGGATCGGAAAAACCGTCTGAAGGTGGCGGGGTACGATCCGGCATCCGTCCAGAAATGCGTAAATAAAATGTTATAGTACATATCATTTTGTTTTCCAAAATACATTTGACAGTTTATGAAATGTGTGGTACAATGGGCGGCGAAGGGGGTTCTAAAGGGGGTAGAAAAACGGCCGGTGGCAGAAAGCCGTTATTTGCCGTTTTAAGCCGCTTTTATTTCAGACGTGAGGAAATCCCCACACACGGCCAGAAAATGGAACGTGGGGGCAAATAGAGGGCATGGCGGCGGCTTTCCGGCCGTCTGCATATGTCCGGATTCATCCGGCGGTTTGTCTTTTTCGTGAGGCCACGAAAAAGGTCGGACACGTTACGGATATTTGCCCTTTCTGGTGCGCTGACAGCCCCAAATTGCCGCTTTAAACATCCATACAGTAAAATACACGCTAAAGGCCGTAAAATCGAAATATGGAGCCTTTAGCGTGTTTCTCTGATAAACTCTGATTTACTTTGATTTTCTATGCTGATAAAATTTCTTTTGCAACGCTTTCCAGAAAAGCCTTCCTTTCTTTCTGATTCATGACGCATTCTGAATCTTTCCCAAAATCCCATGACATTCGCTCAATCGCTGAAATCATGCTTTCGGCTTCGCTCATGAAATGCCCGGCCACTTTTGAACGGTCAATGTCATTTCTGACTTGAATCCGTGCGTGTTCGGTGTTCCATTGTTTGGCTTCTACCCTTTTCATCCAGCTATTTGTTGTTATCATGATAGGCCAAAAACAGATATTATGTTTTGCCGTGCTTAATTTTCCGGTTTTGGAAATTTTCCGCAGGCAGTAATCAGATCCAGACCATCCCGGATCCCCCGCGGAGCGTTCCACAAAATAAAGCCCATTGTCATTTTTGAAATATGCGCCGCTGATTTCCACGACATCCCCCGTCTTGATTTCCACGTTGTTCATATCCAGCATTTTTATTTACCTTTCCTTTCCGGCGGCCTTTTGGCCGCCTATGTGATTGATTATGCAGTTGCTATTTTCTCTACCTGGTCAGCCGTGAAAAGAAATGCTTTTACAAGATAGTAATGGTTGAGGGCTTCACCGTCTGTTTCACCGTCCGCTTCAGCAGATTTTTTCTTGCTGGTGTATTTCCAAAGCCGGGTTGTGATTTTTGCGTGTTCGCCTTTTCTTACGATATATCCGGCGCTTTTCCATGTCTGGAAAGTATGTAATGGAATCATGTGTCCGCTTTCAAGGATTGTTTCGACTTCCTCTTTTGTGTAAAGTCCGTTTGTGATTGCTTCGTTGATGATGATTTGTGTATTTGTCATTTTTATGTACCGCACTTTCCTTAACTTCTGATAGCATTATACATTTTAAAGTGTATTTCGTCAAGTATAAATGTAAAGAATAACGATAAAAAATAAAGCATTCTTTTAAGATTGACATTTTAAAGTGTATAATCTATAATGTCAGTATTACACAAAGAAAGGGGGCGGCATCATGGCAGAAATGAATACAGCCGAAAAAATCAGGCTTATAATCCGGCGCCGGAATATGATTCTTGGGGCCGTTGCTGACCAGACCGGCCAGACGCGCCAGAATTTTTCCAACAAAATAAAGCGCGGGGATTTCAAGGAATCAGAGCTTCGGCAGATTGCGGAAGTGTTGGGATGTGATTTAAAAATTGTATTTGTAGACCGGGAAACCGGGGAAGAAGTTTAGGGAAAGCCGGAAACAATGGACTTCCGTTTTCATGTTTACTCACACAAACGGGGAGCCGGTGAAACTCACTGCCACGGAGACGAAGATTGTGGAGCTGTTCATGCGCAACCCAAACCGCGTGTTCCCCGCGGAAGAAATCTACCGAAGAGTGTGGGAGGAAGAGGCCGTGGTCTCCGAGAATACCGTGATGGTGCATATCAGACGCATCCGGGAGAAGCTGGAACTGAATCCGAAAGAGCCAGAATATATAAAGGTGGTGTGGGGTATTGGATACAAAATGGAAAAACAGGAAAAAGGGAATTAGCTTTATCATTTTTGTTCTGGGAGTCACCCTGACTCTCGGAAGCGCGGCACAGATTTTCAGGGACAAACCTTCCGGGGTGAAAATCTGGCAGCTGAACAAGATGCTGGAGGATGACTATCAGACCACAGGGAAGTTCCGGAAATATATTGCAAACCGCCTGGAAATTTTCCTGATCATGGCCACAGGAGGCAGAGGACTGGAAAACCAATGGCTTTATTACAATTACGGCGGCTATCCGGATGTCTATGGGGACAGCTGGTACTTCGGGCCGGATCCGGTCAATGTGGACGAGATACTGGAAGAAGCCGGAAATGATGAGGAAGAGACTTACACAGTCTCCCAAGGGGAACTGCAGGAGTTTATGACAGGTCTGAAAGAGATGTGGTCAGGATACCTTGACCTGCGCCATGCCATGGAGGATGAAGCAATGGGGCAGGAAACCAGGGAATCGTTCCAGGAGGATTTAAAGAATTATGAAGAGGAATTGTTAAATTATCTGGAGCAGCTGGAAAATTACCAGGATGGTTTCAATGTATACAGCCCCGGGGAGCTGACGGAGGAGCAGTTTGCGAAAATTGCCCGGAAATACCATGAATACATGGAGGGGGACAAAAACCTGATCTACAGAATATCTTATGATGGCCAGGTATTGTACAGCAATACGGATCTGCTCCCGGAAGATGGCAGTCTGACGGCTCCGGAAGGATATAATTTTATCCTTACGTATGATGGAGAGAAAGTCCGGATAAACAAAGACGGGCAGGAGGAAGATGTATACGGGGATGGTTATTACAGAGAAGAAAATGATTGGTATGTGCCCGGATACAGCAATTTCCAGGTGGATGAGACGGTAAAAAAGGCACAGGTCTGCATGGCTGTGGCAGGGACGCCGGTTTTGTATTCCGCCGGGTCTTACGGAAGCGGGGGGACTTTGCAGTATGACAATGGTCTGTACTGGATGCATGTGAATTTTCAGAACAGACAGAAAAGTCTGACACATGAGTTTGCGGGGCTGGCTATAGGACTGTTGCTGCTGCTGGCAGCGGTATTGACCCGGAAAAGCAGGCGGGAGGCGGCCCGGGCGCTGGCCGCGGTTCAGGGTAAAATCTGGGCTGAGTGTAAAATCATACTGATATTGGGAATGTTTTATCTGGTGTACATGGGATGCGTCGTTTGTATCACCGAAAACTATGGCTATGATGCATGGGAGGAATTACTCCATGTATATGAATATGACTATGGCACGGGAGCTTTTGGATACATGACAGGGGAAGTGCTGCGCAACATCCCTCCTTTTTCCTGGACCGTATTATTCTGGGGAATTTACCTGATTGCCAACGATCTGCGGTATAACAGGAAAATATGGAAAAACAGTCTCACGGCAAAGATTTACGGATTATTTTCCGTCAAAGGCATGAACCAGCCCCTGAGCCGGAAAATGACGCGCCGGAACCTGGTAATCTTTTTTGCATCGGTGGTCTTTGCGCTGCTTGTGGAAGGGACATGGATTCTGGGACAGGGAGATGAAAGAAATCTGCCGGTGATGATGCTGCTTTCCGGCACGGGACTGCTGATTTTCCTGCCTTCGGTGTGGATAGCCTGCAGGAAAAACAGGGAGACCGCCTGGGATGTGGACCAGCTGGTGGGCCGGATCGGGAACATCCGGAACGGAGAATATCAGGAAAGCGGGGAGGAAGATTTCTCGGGACATGACCTGGAGGGCGCCATGATCCAGCTGGAGGACATTCGGCATGGCATGCAGAGGGCTGTGGATGAACAGATGAAGAGCGAACGCATGAAAGTGGAGCTGATTGCCAATGTATCCCATGATATCAAGACGCCTCTGACTTCCATTATCAGCTATGTGCAGTTTTTAAAGCAGGAAGAAGGGCTGCCGGAGCATGTGAAAGACTATGTGAAAATTCTGGATGAAAAATCGGAAAGACTGAAGAACATGGTGCAGGATGTGTTTATGGTGAGCAAGGCCGCGTCAGGGGAACTGCCCATGCATATGGAAAATCTGGATCTGGGCAAGCTGCTGCGCCAGACCCTGGCAGATATGGAGGAAGAGATCGCCGCGGGAGCCGTGACCTTCCGCACGGATATTCCGGAGGAACCGGTGATGATCATGGCAGACGGACAGCGGATGTACAGGGTGTTCCAGAATCTGTTCCAGAATGCCATAAAGTATTCCCTGGAGGGCTCCCGGGTGTATGTGGCCTTAAACGCAGATGGAAAAAAGGCCGTGGCCACGGTGAAAAATACTTCCCGGAGCGAGCTGGAGAAGGATAAGGCATTTACGGACCGTTTTGTCAGGGGTGACCAGAGCCGCACGGACGGCGGGAGCGGACTGGGACTTTCCATCGCACAGAGTTTCACGGAAGCCTGCGGCGGGGAATTCTCCTGGGGGACGGACGCGGACCTGTTTATTGTGACGGTATCTTTCAAAAGACACTCTGAATAAATGAGTTTTCACCAGGACGGTTCCCCATTCCGGTCCCGGGGCAGTGCCTGCTGTCAAAAGATCCGGTTACCTATATTGGAGGTGCCGGAGGAGAGGCCATGGTTTTCTATGCCATGGCCTTTCAGCCGTACCTTTTTCTCCCATACACCCTATGCATTATCTGGGGACTATGCTATAATATCGAAACAGAAAGTCGTTGTTTCGACTTTTGATTCCATGTGCGCTGATGCGTACATAAATATGGTATAATATCGAAACAAAAAGACATTGTTTCGGCTTTTGATTCCATGTGCGATGATGCGCACATAAATATGGTATAATATCGAAACAGAAAGTCGTTGTTTCGACTTTTGATTCCATGTGCGATGATGCGCACAGAATGGCTGGGGGACAGTGTTATGTGGATGATTATGGCAGTATTATCAGCATTTTTTGCGGGAGTCACATCTGTTCTTGCGAAATGCGGTATCAGAAAGACAGACTCGGATGTGGCGACAGCGGTGAGGACCGTGGTGGTGTTTTTATTTTCCTGGGTCATGGTATTTGTGGCAGGGTCGGCGGGAACGGTCAGGGACATATCCCCTAAGTCACTGTGTTTTTTGGTTTTGTCCGGCCTGGCCACAGGGGCATCCTGGATTTGTTATTTCAAGGCATTGTCCATGGGGGATGTGAACAAGGTGGTGCCCATCGACAAGTCAAGCACAGTGCTCACGGTCCTGCTGGCGGTGGTTCTTTTCGGGGAGACGGAGCATCTGGCCGTGAAACTGATTAGTACGGCGGTTCTGGGGGCCGGGATTTACCTGATGGTGGAAAAGAAGCAGGAACAGGCTGCGGAAAAAGACAAGGGATGGATGCCGTATGCGGTTTTCAGTGCTCTGTTTGCCGCACTGACCTCCATACTTGCCAAAGTGGGTATTTCCGGAGTGGAGTCCAATCTGGGCACGGCAATCCGCACGGCGGTGGTGCTTGTGATGGCGTGGCTCATTGTCTTTATGAAAGGAAAGCAGTCCCAGGCAGGGAAGATAGACGGAAAAGAACTGATGTTTATTATCTTGTCGGGCTTTGCCACAGGAGCTTCCTGGCTGTGCTATTACTATGCCATACAGAATGGCATTGTCAGTGTGGTAGTGCCGGTGGATAAACTGAGCATAGTGGTGACGGTATTATTTTCCTATGTGGTTTTTTCGGAAAAGCTGAGCAGAAAAGCGTTCACCGGTCTGCTTCTGATGATACTGGGTACGGTGGCAATGGCTTTGTGGTCCTGAAATGAAGGGCAGGGAACCGTTATCCGGAGATATGGAACATCTGTTCCCAACGGGCCATGCATGTGATCTGGAATTTCCGGTTTTATCCAAAAGGTGGTTGGGGGAAAGCGCCGGGGAAAAGAGGATGTGGTTCCATACCATATAAAATTACGCAGAATGCCGTCTTGTGCGGATGGCAGAATGGAGGAAAAAATGGGATTATTCGGCGGAAATAAAGAGGAAGCAGGCGCCACATTGCCGGTCAGTGACGCGGAGAGATGGATTGCGGGCACCTATGCGGTCTGGTCGGAATACTGCGGGGGAAGTTACCGGTATCTTGGAGGATATGAGAAAACAAAATCCAACGCAAAGATGATTGCCAGGGTGCTGCGGCAGGACTGGATGATCAAAGACCATGACAGCGGTGTGGAGATGGTGGAATATCTGTTGAAAAATGCCGGACCGGAGAACATAGCTTTTGATTATGCATGTGCCTGCAATATGTGCGGCAGAATGTTTATCGCGGGTTATTTTACCAGGGAAGAATCCATACGGTACGCGGCCATGGCGGCAGAGCAGATTCAGCGGCTTTACTCTTCCTGGGAAGAATATTTCCAGGCATATATAGAAGGGGCGGCAGGGGGATCCAATGTGAAAGAGAGGGAGCCCTTCGAGGCGGCATACCTGCAGTTTAAGAATGCGGCCGACAGTCCCTTGCTGCTGAACTGGAACACCGCATTACGTTGACCCTTACAAATTTTTCCGGTTCAATTCCCATACTCTTATCATCGGTTTTGAAGACGGCATTTCAGGTCAAGAAAAAAGAATGAAGTCATGATACACTCATGTTACCGGTTGGCCGGCCAGCCGGGACAGTATTTGTGTTTGCGCGCTGCAAAACCGCGGTAAGGCTCACAGATTCGTCATGCACGAAACATTGGCATATTCTGTGAAGCAGCGCAGAAATGGGGGAAAACATGGGTAAAGAGATTCCGATATTCCGTTCCCTTGATCTGATCGAAGAACGGATACAGGAGAAGCTGACAGTGGAGAGGCTTGCGGAAAGTATTCATTTTTCAAAGTACCACTATCAGCGGCTGTTCCGGGAGATTATGGGAGAGAGCGTCATGAAATATGTGAACGCGCGCAGAATGGCCCTTGCGGCTGAGGAACTTGCAGGAAACCGGGAGAGCATTCTTGCCATTGCGCTGAGGTATGGATTTGACTCCCATGAGGGATTCACCCGCAGTTTTAAGGCCTATATGGGGATCACTCCCACGGAATACAGGAAGTATCATTTATCCGTCAGGTCTCCCGGAAAACGAAAGGAGAGGGATATTATGACAAATTCAAATGCAGCGGAAGAGATGATCCGGGAGCTGAACGGCCTGATTGCAAAGGCAAGGGAAACTGCGGCAGAAACAAGAAGACAAAAGGACATTGATCCGGAGACGGCAGCCGTCTATGGCCCGTTCTGGAACTTTATTGCGGCCAGGACCGAGATTATGGCGGATGAACTGACGGAAAACCTTGACGCTATCACGCATATTGGCGGCTGTCCCGACAAAATTTCGGTGCGATTTGTGATCATAAAAGCCATAGAAGATGCGGCTTTTCAATTGGATCTCACGGCATTCCAGGCAAAACTGATGATGTCAAGGGCGAAAAAAGAACATCGCATGTCCTATGAACCTTTATGCCGGCAGTATGGGCAGCTGGCAGGGAGCGCCCGGATGAAATCGGGCAAAATAGTGGCATTGTTCAATGAACTTGCAGACCTGATTTTCCGGGACATAAGGAAAAACGCAGAGGAAAATCTGCAGAAAGCCGTGGCGATGGGCAGGGCCGCCGTCGAAACCCTCTCCCAGGAACCGGAATTTCCTTATGGTTATATTGTGGATGAAGTCCGGAGAATCACGGAAGAATTATCGGCCGTTTCCGTAAAGGATATGACGGCAGACTTTCTGGAAGGACTGATATTGCGTCTGGATATTATCATTTTTGCGTCCGAATCCGAAATTTTCCGCACGCCCTCCCACAAACCGCTGTTTGAAGGCCTTACGGAATGGAAAGTACAGTTGGAGGCCGCTGCTGAATGGTTCCGGGATCTGTCCGAGGATATGGCCGGGGAGCTGGCGGGACAGGAGAAAGGGATTATCGTGGAACAGACTGTAGAAAAACGGTACAGCGATATTGCGTTCCAGGGAAATATCCTGCTGTTTTATCTCAGGGGCGAGATCCAGAAGCTGGGGAAGCTTTCGGATGAAGAACAGAAGAGTGATTTTGACCATGTCTGCGGGAAATTTGACGGCATGATCCAGCTGGCGTATGGGGCCTGCGGGAACAGCGCCGCCGGAGAAATCAAAGATATCCTGCAGGAGATATGGGAAGAACTGATGAAGCAGGCCGAAAAGCTGGGTGAATACGGCGGTCCGGTCCGGTTTCTGGCAGGAGAAGTGGATAATCTGTGCAAGGCCCTGTGAGACTTTGGCATGGAAAATATAAAATAATTTTTGCCGGACAAGGGTTTTCCAATGCCGTTATTCTTGTCCGGCAGCAGGTCTGGGCCGGGCATCACTGTTTGCCCGGTTCTTCTTTATGCGCAGGTGTGTGTAAGGAAATTAGCAGCGAAAGCTGCACGCGCCCTGCGCGGCGAGTAGTGGAGAAGGACGTTCCCCTACTTGATTGCGCAGCCCCGTACACAAAGTGCGACTCTTCTCACCTGGAAGTTTGCCGCTAGAGCGGCGCACGGTCCGCGCAGGGGAGAGGGGTATTTTTTCTACTTGATTCTTTATGGCTGACTGTCTGCTTGGTTAATTCTCTTTGGCACTTCGTGACTATCCACTTTTATCATGTTGATATCACTTTCCTTTCCGCACGCAACAAGAGGTTTTGGTATTTGGAGGAGGGGATGTCCAATCTGCATTTATTCAGGACTATTTTTTAATGGGTATCTATACTTAAAAATTCAGTGGATTCAGATAAATGACAGCATGCTGTTTTATGACTGGATCATGCGAAAATTTCGTATAATTCAAAAATTTATAAAGTTTAACTACAAAATGTCTTAAAATTCTCGACAATGTATGTTGTCAGGGATTACAATGAGAAAAGTGTCTGACACATTAAGAAAAAGAGCAGGTGGGGTAGAGTATGGAGAAAGTGCCTTTTATTAAGCTGATCGATTATTTTGGGGAATGTTATGTATATGATGTGAATAAAGATAATATTTTAAGGATAAGCAGAGGGTTGTATTCCTTTTTACAGGATCTGATTTCTGGTACAGAACGGGAGGTCACGGATGAAGCAATTTGCTCGGAGTATAACCGGCTGAGAGAGGAGGGTTATCTTTCGTCTCATAAAATGAGTACATTGCAACATCCGGCCACAGAGTTATTGAAATATAAACTGGAGCGGGGAATGCATACAATTACATTGCAGGTGACACAGAACTGTAATCTGAGGTGTTCCTACTGTATCTATTCTGATGTACATAACGAAAAGCAGAGATCCCATTCAAATAAAAAAATGACGCTGGAGACAGCGCTGAAGGCAGTCGACTTTCTGGCAGAGCATTCTGTGGATAGTCCTAGGATCAATATTGGTTTCTACGGAGGAGAACCGATGCTGGCGTTTGACCTGATTCAGCCAGTAGTAAGTTACGCGGAAGATATTTTTTCCGGGTTAGTGAGAAATCCAGTGTCATGCAGATCGGAAATCTGGAAGAAGGATTTGATCTTGAAAAGATTGATAAGATGCTTAATATATGTCAGATGACTGCTGAGTCATGTAAAAATTGCTGGGCATCCATGGATTGCACTCTTTGTGTGAAGTATGCAGACAGTGATGGCGTTTTGTCAGGTAAGCAGAGGCTGACTTATTGTGAACGGGTCAGAAATAGTACTGAAGTAAATTTAAGAAAGATTATATTGTTGCGTGAACTTGATAAGGGCAGGAAAGAAAGGGGCTGATGACTATGCAAAGAGCGGTTATGTATCCGTTTACAGAGAAAATGATTCCCATAGTACGTCACTGTCAGGGTGGTGCAGTAATCTTACGCCTGCAGAATTCTTGGCAGATCAGGGCATGGAATCATAACCGGCCCCTTCAAGAAACAGGGCGGGAATCTGGTAGAACCGGGTTCCCGCCCTATACGTCATTTCTGCAGCTTACTGTGGGGTATCTGACTCCCCGAATGAAATGCTGTCCACTATGGCCTGGAATAAAGCCTCGGCTTCCTGCTGATAGCTTTCATGGACTACAAAAGTAAAATCGATACCGGCTGAACCGTGCACAAGGGCGATGTAGTGCTGATAGAAGTGTTCCCCTTCATCGCTGAATATAGCGCCCAGGGCACTGACTGCAGGCTGTCCGGCGATTTCCAGTTCGCTGGTCTCATACCCTTCCTGGGTCAGATATTCTCCCAGACTTTGCAGGTAATCGTTTCCCTCCGGGGTAAAGCTGCCAATATAGAGCGCTGCCATATCCCAGGCATTGTCGCCTTCATAGCGGGAATACACTGCCAGCTGGGAAGCATCGGAAGTGGTGTTAATCTCCCACAGATAAGGGCAGGAGAATGTGACACCCAAATCATCCAGAGTCCTTGTAGTCATCAGGGGCATGGGTACCACCGGCTCCTGGGCCATGGCGCTGTCCAGTTCTTCCTGGGTGATGGAGATATTCGGCTCGGCGCCAGTGTCTGCCAGGATTTTCTCTGCCGCCAGTCTGGTGAGCGGCGCCAGTACCGAGAAGTGGTCGGCGCCATCGATGACATAGCAGTGAATCTTGTCATTCTGGGAAGCCTGCTCCATACGCCTGAGATTTTCTGAATTCCCTTCGCTGCCTTCTATGAGGAAAGTGGGGCTTTTGATATTGTCCAGCCAGTAGACAGGGGAGCGCATGACATATTCTTCATCCTTGTCTGTGTCGAAGGTAAACTGGGAGTTATTGTGGTATTTGATTTCGTCCACAGCGCCGAAACAGAAAACGGACCGGAACTTGTCCGTGTGTTCGGAGGCCAGCAGGGCCCTGGTAGCGCCCGTACTGTGACCTCCCAGATAGATGCGCTGGGGATCCACATAGGGCAGGGAAGCGGCGTATTCATAAGCCGATATAATATCGTCCACTTCGCCATACAGTGTTTCGTAATGACCGGGATTACCGTTGCCGCCGCGGAAAGACGGATACATGGTCAGCAGGCCTGCCTGCCAGAAGGCAGAACCGGTCTGGTCATTGTCCCATTCGGGATATCCCCAGGGAAAATCATCAATGCCATTGCCCCAGCCGCCCACAACCCAGATTATGAGAGGATGTTTCTGGCCATCGCCCGGATCGCTGGACACATAGGCGGCCAGGTCTCCCACCTGGGAAGGGTAGTACACCAGGTCAAAAAATCCTTCCGGAGGTGCGGGAATGGGATCGTCATCATTTTCTTCCCGGGCCAGCGTGGTGGCAAAGGCCTCGTGGGCTTCGGCAAAACTGCCGTACTCCTGGACCAGGGGGGAAGAGGGCGTATTTTCATTCAGCAGATTGCGCCTGGTTCCGGAGCTTTCTGCGGGAGCCGATTCTTCCTGGGCAGTCTCATTTCCGGAACTGCCGTTTCCGGGAGACAGGGGAGACGCACAGGAGACGGTAAATAGTGACAGCATTGTCAGAAACAGCACTGAGGTTTTTACGTGATTCTTGTGTTTCATGAATATTACCTTCCTTTTTGTGAAATATTTCGTATTTTTATTATAGCGGCATTTTCCGTTTCCTTCAACTGTTTTTGGAATAAGGGGGAGAATTACGGACAAAACATGAAATTGGTTATCTATAGGAATTGTTACGATTGCTATGGCTGTGATTTTCTGATATGATAGTCAGTACAACATGATCTTGGGAAGATATTGACTGGTATGCCTGCGGGCAGACCGAAGAAAAATTTTGGGCGAAAGAGGGAGCGGAGATGAAAATACTGGTTACCGGATTTGATCCTTTTGGAGGAGAGTCTGTCAATGCTGCGTCCGAGACAGTCAGGAGACTGCCGGATGCAATTGCGGGGGCGGAGATTATCAGGCTGGAGATACCCACAGTGCGTTATCGGTCACTTCAGGTTATAGAGGAGGCCATCTGCCGGCATGACCCGGATGTGATCCTGTCCATCGGGCAGGCCGCGGGAAGGGCAGATATTACGGTGGAGAGAATCGGAATCAATGTGGATGATTACTCGATTCCGGACAATGAGGGAAATCAGGTGACGGACCAGCCGGTTATTGCGGACGGGCCGGACGCCTATCTGGTGAAAGTGCCGGTCAGGGCCATGGTGGAGAGAATCCGGAGCAGGAGTATACCGGCATCCATATCCAATTCGGCGGGAACTTTTGTGTGCAATCACGTCATATACGGTGTGTGCCATCTGATTGCCACCAAATATCCGGGCAGGCAGAGCGGGTTTCTTCATATTCCATGTCTGCCCCGGCAGGCACTGGGCAAGGGAAATATGCCCTCCATGTCTCAGGAGATGATGACGGAGGCGCTTAAGGCTGCCATAGAAGCTATCGCGGAGGAAAAACAAAACTTTTGAACCGCAGCCGCCCGGGCAGGCCGCAAAACGGCTTCGGAAAAGAAGACTGCCTGGCCTGGGAAACAGTCTGTACTTGCGCAGACATGAAATATCCGATATAATACAAGAACACTGCTTTCCCGGAAAATAACAGGCAGGAAAAGTGAAACTTTCGGGTAACTGTAATTGGGGAATCAAATGAAGGCGGCAGGGAAGCGTAAACAGCGCGGGTAACGCGCGCATGAGGAAAAAATGCCATCGGCAAAGACCTCGTCAGGAGGCGGATGAAACAGGAGGAGAGACTATGGGGAAGGAAACGAAAGACAGACGGCCTAATATTTTATTGATCATGACCGACCAGATGCGGGGGGACTGTATGGGAATTGCAGGGCATCCGGATGTGAAGACACCGAATCTGGATCACCTGGCATCCATGGGGGTGCGCTACACCAATGCCTATACGGCCTGTCCCAGCTGCATTCCGGCCAGATGTGCCCTGCATACCGGATTAAAGCAGGAGCATCACGGACGTGTGGGTTACAGGGACTGTGTGTCCTGGAATTATCCGGTCACTATGGCGGGGGAGATGGCAAAGGCGGGTTATTATACGCAGTGCGTGGGAAAAATGCATGTTCATCCGCTGCGGAACCTGATGGGCTTCCATCATGTGGAGCTGCATGACGGATACTTACATGCTTACCGGAACGGGAACGTGCCCTATGCGGAAAACCAGAGAGTTGCGGACGACTATTTCTATTGGCTGAAATCCCGTCTGGGGATCCATAGGGATGTGACGGACATGGGGATTGAGTGTAATTCGTTTACGGCGCGTCCCTGGATGTATGAGGAGGAGCTGCATCCCACCAACTGGGTTACGGACAGGTCCATTGATTTTCTGCGCCGCAGGGACCGTTCCCGACCGTTTTTCCTGATGGCTTCTTACCTTCGCCCGCATCCGCCTTTTGATGCGCCGGAGTGTTTTTTTGATCTTTACCGGGACAAGGAGCTGGCGCCGCCTGCCATGGGGGACTGGGCAGACAGCGGGAGACTGCAGCGACTGGGCAGGTTCACGGACGCGGACACGGGCTCCGTGGATCCGGAACTGATGCGTCAGGCCAGAATCGGATACTATGCCTGCATCAGCCATCTGGACAATCAGATCGGACGTCTGGTAAATGCCCTGAAGGATGATGGCTGTCATCAGAATACCGTTATTTTATTTACGTCTGACCATGGAGAACTTTTGGGAGACCACCATACTTTCCGGAAGACGCGCCCCTATCAGGGAAGCGTGCATATTCCGCTGATTATAGCGAACGCACCCGGGATGAAGCCCGGGACAGTCTGTGACCGGCTTGCGGAGCTGCGGGATATTCTACCCACGGTGACGGAGCTGGCAGGAGGGGAAAGGCCGGAAGGAATCGATGGGATGTCCCTGCTCCATGAGAATGGCAGGGAGTATCTTCACGGGGAACATAGCGGGGGAGATCTGGGAAATCAGTATATTGTCACAAAGACGGATAAATATTGCTGGTTTATGGAGTCCGGAAAAGAGCAGTATTTCCGGCTGGATACGGACCCCATGGAATTGCATGATGCCATCCGGGATCCGGAATGGCAGGACAGAATTGCATATCTGCGGCAGATTCTGGTAAAAGAACTGGATGGAAGAGAAGAGGGCTATACAGACGGCAGATGCCTGATTCCGGGCAGACCCCAGAAATGCTGTCTGTCGATTATGGAACAAGAATGAAAAGGCGGTATGCTATGGAAATGCTGAAGAAATTTTTTGAACCGGTGGATATGACGGAGGGGTCACCCTGGAAAAAAATTGTATTTTTTACCCTGCCCATGCTTTTGGGAAATATTGCCCAGCAGCTGTATAATACGGTGGACAGTGTGGTGGTGGGGAATTATGTGGGGGACAATGCGCTGGCCTCCGTGGGAAGCGCAGGTCCCATCCTGAATCTGCTGATCGTACTTTTTGTGGGAATCAGCGTGGGGGCGGGCATCATGGTATCCCAGTATTTTGGGGCAAAGGAGAGGGAGGAACTGTCCAGGACCATTGGAAACTGTATTACCCTGACCCTGATTGCCACAGTCTTTGTGATGGTGGCGGCATCCCTTGTGGCCAGGCCGCTGCTGGAACTTCTGGATACACCGGAATCCATCATAGAATGGTGCCATTCCTATCTGCTGATTCTGTTTATCGGCTCCGGAGGACTGGCGTTTTACAATATTCTGAGCGGTATCCTGCGGGGGCTGGGGGATTCCATGTCGGCCCTGGTGTACCTGCTGGTATCCACAGTGCTGAATATTATCCTGGATCTGCTGTTTGTGGCCCAAATGGATATGGGAGTCAACGGAGTGGCGCTTGCCACGGTCATTGCCCAGGCAGTGTCTGCCCTGCTGTGTCTTTTCCGGCTCATGCGCATGACAGACCTGTTTGACCTGAAGCCGCACTATCTGAAGCTTGCCAGGAGGCATACCATGAAAATTGTCCAGCTGGGGCTTCCGTCGGGAATCACCCAGGCAATTCTGTCCATGGCAATGATTGTGGTCCAGTCCCTGACCAACAGCTTCGGGGAAATGTTTATCGCGGCCAATGTTATCATCATGCGTGTAGACGGATTTGCCATGATGCCGAACTTTTCCTTCGGCACGGCCATGACCACATACGCGGGGCAGAATGTGGGAGCCAGAATGCATGACAGGGTGGACAGGGGGGCAAAGCAGGGAACCCTGATGGCCATGGGTGTCTCAGCCGTGCTCACATCCCTGATTCTCATATTTGGAAAAGCCCTTATGGGAATTTTTACAAAGACACCGGAACTGGTTGACTTAAGCCGGGAGATGATGGGGATTTTGGCTGTGGGATATATTGCCATGGCAGTTACCCAGAGTCTCTCCGGCGTTATGCGCGGGGCCGGGGACACAATGACACCCATGTGGATATCCATTGCCACCACCATTCTGATTCGTGTGCCCATTGCCTACGGGATTGCCTTCTTCACAAGATCGCCTGAATTTCCCGGCGGAAGGCAGGAGTGTATCTTTATCTCCCTGCTGTGTTCCTGGATACTGGGGGCCATTATCACATTTGTCTTTTATAAAAAGGGAAAGTGGAAGGAGAAGGGCGTCCTGGCTCCAACAGAAGGAGGTACGGAAGGATGAAACTGCCATTCAGGAAGAAAAGGGAAGTTGTTTTTCAGAAAGTAAAAAGCCAGGAGGGATTTATCCTGGAAAATCAGGATGGAAAACTTACGGATTTCAGGGATATGGACATTGAAGACTATCTGGCAGATATGTTTGTCACACCGGATCAGTTCGTGATCCTGTCTGCGCCTGTGCCGCAGAATAAGATTCGTTTTGTACAGGCCTGCACACATGATGGAGAGATAGAAGTGGAGCTGGGGATAGAGGAGGAGGGTACCCGCCTGTATTATAAGATGTGTTCGGAAAAGGAATGCTATGGTATCTTTCTTGACTTTTACGAAAACAGATTTGTTCCCCAAATGGAGGAATACAAGCCTGTGGAATTTTAGCCGGGGTTCACGTCATATCTCTTTAGATTTTTGATAAATGGTGGTCAGACTCTGAAGATATGATATACTGTGCGTACACTTGTTTCGATGTATAAATCTGACATGTGTACGCATTTGTATTTATATGTGTACACTTTCTTTCTTATCGCTAAAGAAGCTTGGAACTCATTGGCATAGCCGGTGGTTTACTTTTTACTGTGACAATCGAGTAGGGAAGAATCATTTTCCCCTACGCATAAAAAAATCCAGCAAACCCATAGGTTTACTGGATTTCTATCAGCTGCTGACGGGAATCGGACCCGTGACCTCCGCACTACCAATGCGACGCTCTACCGACTGAGCCACAGCAGCACGTGAATGCTTTTCGCAACCACAAGACATATTATAACAAACAGATTAAGGTTTGTCAACAAAATATTCTAAATTTTTTAGAATTCTGTTTTTCTTGTTTTCTGCCGCCGGTCCGAAACAAAAGCGCTCCGGCACAGGCCAGAAGGGTAAGGAAGGAGAGAATCTCTGCCGCGCGCCAGAACCATGGTTCCACGAAGCTGACCTGGACATGGCCGGAATAGGAGGCGGGGAAGGTAACCCTGACCATATTGTTGGTACCGGCACTGACAGGGAAGTCCTGACCATTGTCCAGGTCAACACAACGGTAATATTTGTAATGCAGCAGGGGAAAATCCACATATCCTCCCTCTGTTCCGGCCTGAATATCACAGCGGATACGGGTTCCCTGCTTCTGATAGGACTGCAGGGGTTCCACACCTTCCGTATAAACCGCATTTTCTTCAATGGCGTCCGGGTCGGTGCCGCCGGGCAGGTAATCATAAGAGTATAATTGCATGGTGTAAAGTTCGTTGGTGTTGTAAACCCTGTAGGGCTCTCCCGAGAATGAAAAATCATAAAAATACCAGCCGCAGTTTACGGCAAGGAGAACCATACAGCCGGTAAACAGGAGGCCAAAGTGTTTTTGCAGGATCTGCCCTGCCATACGGAAAGAAAAGCAAAGGACAAAAGTCAGCAGCACCGTTGCGGGAGCAAGGAACCGCCAGGGAAACTGCAGGCTGTAAATCACGTTCCCGATACCCGTTCCCAGGGAGGCAAGGGCGTCCCAGGGGAAGTAGCAGGTACACATCCACAGCAGGAGAGCGCCCAGCAGCATACAGAGAAGGGAGGCGCGGTAATTCCGGTCTTCTTTGCAGTCTTTCCGGTAAATACAAAATAAATAGACAAACAGGAAGATGCCGGCTGTCAGCAGAATGCCGATTCCATAGGTGGCTTCATTATGGATTCCCGCGGAAACAGACCAGGCCCCTCCGTTGCTATTTTGAAATAAAGTAAATAATTGTGCGGGGAACAGTCCGCCTTCCTGAAAAGAACCTGCGGTGCGGCCTGCCCAGTCAGGTGAATTGATCATGATGTCCTCCTGGTAAAAATCCAGGAAAGGGACAATAAAGTTCAAATTCAGCAGCAAAGTAAGCAGAGCGGCAAGCGCCAGGGAGCGGAATGCATATTTGCTGAAAACACGCCGTACCAGAAGAATACAGACGAGTATCACCACAAAAGCAATCATGACGCTGCTCAGGACATGGGACTGAATCAGGCCGGTGAGCCCGAATGCGGTGAGTATGGCATACCTGAGCCAGTTTTCCTTTCCGCTGTGGAAAATCAGATAAAATCCGCATAATATCAGGGGAAGCATCATCATGGCGGTGTATTCGCCCACGGAAGCCCTGGTATACATATCCATAAGGCGGTAGGGCGCCAGGGTATAAGCGAGACATCCCAAAAGACCGGCTGCGTTATCGGAAAAGATTTTCCGGAAAGAGTAATAGCTGATCAGTACAGTGCCCAGGTTGATGAAAGCCACAAAAAATTTGTAAGCGGACTGGATGGACAGCCCCAGCAGCCGGAGAACGGCAGGCAGATACAGAAAGGCGTCTCCGTAAAAAATCCCCACCGCATAGCCCTGACCGTTGGCCCATAGGGGATGGAGCTTCACGGGAAAAGTACCGTTTGACAGTCCCTGGCTGATAGCCTCCATCCGCAGCAGGTGGAAGGGCAGGTCATGTCCCACCGTCAGGAAATCCGTGTAGAGAGGGTAACAGGAGACGATAAAAATACCGGTGAGAGCCAGAATGATTTTACGCCGGCCGGTGTGGGAATGTTTCAAAAAATATAAAAAGTTTAAAAGCAGGCATAATAAAAATGCATGAAAAATATTTTTCTTATAGCCATGGCTTGTCTCATAAACGCCGATTTTAAGGACACTGAAAGAACCGCTGCCGGAGTAGGAGACATGGAAACGGACATCATCCGCACTCCGGGCCAGGTCCAGGGTCATGGCTGCGCTGTAAGTGGAAGGAACCAGTTCCACGGCGGGACAGTGCATTTCCATGGAACCCAGGGAAGAAGACGCGGACACGGTGTTTCCGGCACTGTCGGCAATATAGTCGATCTGGACCTGATAGATGCCCTTTTTTAAATGCAGGGCAGGCGTGGACAAAAAAATACCGCTTTCCCCGGCTTCCATGGTGACGTGATCTCCCAGGACGGCATTGTCGGATACGGTATACTCGTCAACGGTAAAAATATGTGTAAAGGCATTTCCCCGGTTCAGGAGCCAGACAAAAAAGACTGCACAGATCAGTAAGACCTGCAGTCCGATGAAAATATGCTTCGTATGTGATTTTACAAACTGTGTGAAATCCATGAGCCTCCTTACGTCATGCCGGAAAATACAGAATCAGTTATCCGGCATGAAACAAAAGATTCTTGTCACAAATAAGATTATTTTCCCGCTCACAGAAACTGGTTCTGGGATTTTCTCATGAGAAATTTCACATGGTATCCTTTTTCGTCACAGACGGAGCGTACCACGTTTTCCGCGATATCTTTTGAATTGTCATTGATGCAGATGATGCAGCTGGTTTTATTCTTCTGGAAAAAAGAAGGCCTGGCCCAGCGGATAAAATAGGAGATTCGCTCTGACAGAAGCGCCTTTTCGATCAATTGTTTGCACTCCGGTTCAGTAACTTCACAAAGCTCGATTTCATTGTTCACTTTCGCTGAAGTATATAACGGCTGTTCCATGGTTTTCCTCCTGTAGTAAAATAATAACTTCTCGGAATCTTCAGCCCTTATTTCATGGGGCTTTCAGAACCTATTTTTCAAAAATCACCCACTTTTTTCTCTAAAACACTTGACAAACCAGTCAAAAAATGCGGCGCTTCGCGCCCTTGATTATGAAGTACATTTTTTGATTGGAGGCGATTTTTGATGTTACCTTGTAACCCTGGCGGTCATGCCGCCTATCAGGATACTTTCGTATCCCAGTTCCTTAAATTTTATCCCGATCCCTTTGTGTAAAAGCACCTGGGATTATATCGTGCAGTTCTGGTATCTTGATCTTTCCCAAACCGATTCCATTATGCAGGACTGCTACTCTGTTTTTGGGCCAGAGCCTCGGCTCCCTTCCTGTATGCTGCGCTCCTACCTGCTTGCCCTGAAACTGAAAGTTACTTCCATCACTGTCTGGTGCCGCATGCTTAAGGAAACTCCTCTTTATGCCATCCTCAGCGGTTTCTCTTTCGGCGATACCCCCGGCGTCGGTACTTTTTATGATTTCTTTTCCCGCATCTGGCAGGATGACTCCAACAACCTTTCCCCGAAAGACCGGTTCCCTAAAATGAAGAAAACTCCCAGG
>CAJTLR010000055.1 GCA_910577185.1 uncultured Acetatifactor sp. | reverse complement strand
TTGTCGGTTCCGTCGTGGGCTCGCTTGTAGGCTCCGTCGTGGGCTCACTTGTAGGCTCCGTCGTGGGCTCACTTGTCGGTTCCGTCGTGGGCTCACTTGTCGGTTCCATTGTTGGCTCCGTCGTGGGCTCACTTGTCGGTTCCGTCGTGGGCTCACTTGTCGGTTCCGTTGTCGGCTCACTCGTGGGCTCACTTGTCGGTTCCGTTGTCGGCTCGCTTGTCGGTTCCGTCGTGGGCTCGCTTGTAGGCTCCGTCGTGGGCTCACTTGTCGGTTCCGTCGTCGGCTTCTGGCTTTCTTTTTTGGTCCAGATGCCATTGATGGTTACATTCCTGTTTGGCATAACAAATTTGCCATCCAAAATGTCTACGCCGTCAATCTTCCATCCTGAAAAGACATAAGTCTCTGCCTCGTCACCGGTTCCCACGATAATTTCCCTGCCTTCATGGTAAACCGTATCCACAGTGACCTTGGCATTCTTCGCGTGTTTCGGTTCAGTCGGCAGTATTTCGGACGCGCCTGCCGGCAAGTTCCAGTCATATGTCACAGTATAGGTTTTTACTCCGATAATAACTTCACTGCCTTCGCCGCCTTCCACAAAACCATTATCTCCCTGGCTGCTACTGTCTTCCACATAGTCTGACATCACGCTCACACGTGCCGGGCCCTGGGGCGTTTCCATCTTATATCCTCTGGCATAAGCCGCATTACGCAGCCTGGGTTCCTCACCATCGATTTCCCCTATTACCGCAGTATAATACAGAGTTACACTCTCTCCCGGCTCAAGCGCGCCTGTCAATGTCCATTTGTAGACATGACACATCAGGCCATTTCGGAAAGTTGTCCCGGCAGGTCCTGCATAAACGCATTTCGCGTCTTCCATACCATCATTATCTCCCTCCGGATCAGTATCTTTCACCAGTTCCAGGCCGGGATCCATGGTATCCGTGATATAGGTATTGTGGAGAGCCGCATTGCCGGTATTCGTCACAACTACCTGATATCGTACTTCCGAACCTGCATCAAATTCCGCAGTATCCGGATCCGCAAGGCTTTTTTTCACAGAAATGCCAAAGCTGTTTACTTCAACCGTGCTTTCATTGCTGGGCACCTTTTCACCGCCTGCTTCCGCATAAGCCGTATTCTTAATTTCACCGCCTTTCAGGGCAGTTGCAGTCAGCGTCAGCTCTTTGGTTTCCTTTGGTTCCAGCTTGTCAATCGTCCATGTGACAGTGTGTGTACCCGATACATAAGAACCGCCATTGTCAGCGCTTTCAAATTTCAGGCCGGCATCCAGTATGTCACTGACAAGGACATTCCTGACTGCCACGGTATTATTGTTCTCCACACGGATCATATATGTCACGGTTTTTCCCGCTTCCACAACAGCCGGATTCACACTCTTGGTAACTTTTAGATTTTCTATGGAAAACTCATTTTTCCACTGCGCCACATAAATGATCTCATTCTGGTCGTTGGCGTCCGCTCCGCTCACTTTTCCCTGCACACCCATACTGCCATTATGCGCAGTACCGGTCGTCAGTTTCCAGCCCGTAAACGAATACCCTTCCCGGACTGTACTTCCCGTAAACACCGGTGTAGCCGTATTTGCCGTCCGCCCAGTATGCCGGTCATCCTGGAAAACTTTCCCTTCCTCACCGTCCTTATAAATCACGGTATAGGTTTTAGGCGTAACCATGGTTGACACGCTCTTGCTTCTCAGTTCACCGCCATCTCCGCTTTTCAGCACTGCCACATTGTTGATCCAGCCTCTCGCAGCTTCATCCACGGCAGTCACAATGGTAAGTACAGCTGTGGCACCGGCACTGACGGTCGGTGTCCAGGTAACCGTGTAATCACTGTAAGACACCTCAGAATCCGGAGATGCACTCCTGAACGTAAGTCCGTTGGGAATGATGTCCGTTACGGTAACTTTCTTGTCCACACTGCTGCTGTTTTTGACAGTGATAGTGTAGGTTAAGTCGTCCCCTCCTACAGCTTCGGTTTTGTCAACCTTTTTGCTGATTTCCAGATCATCGATACTGTTCGGGTCATCAGAAGTAAGTTCTCCCACTGCCACCCTGATCACATCCACATACCAGGTCAGCTGGTCACTATAAACATCATAGACAGGATGGGTATCATTATAATAATGATACTGGTGTTCGATTTCTGCAGTTCCATTCTTCTTGGCTATAAAGTTAAGGTTCTCGGACTGCATTCTTTGAACCGTTACAACACCTGTTTCTGACTCATTATTCTTTCGAAACACCACATCACTGGAACTAAGTACTCCCTTCCCTTTTTGCGGAGCTATGGTCTTACGCACATTACCGTTCAAATCCATCTGTATCTTCTGGGCATCAACAATATGCACTGTAATAATATCCATGAAAGTATGCGTCGCTGTAGGACGCGTATCCCAATAAGAAGCGTAGTATTCTCCCGTATATGTAACGTAAATCTGGGTGGTATCTCCTGCCTGCGCATCTGCTGCACTTTGAATTGTCACATTGTCATATGCCGGAATCGATTTTCCAGTCGTATAACTCGTCTCATATCCAATTTCATTATTAATAACGGATGCAACACTCTCATCCCCCTGCCGGTAATCTTCCCCTGACAGCGAATACGCTTTTTGATGCCTTGCATCATAAGCCTTGCTCAGTGATATAGTTGTACTATAGCCAGCCGGAATGTACAGATCATGATTTGTTGTTACATCAACTGCAGGCCCAGGCGCGCTTTCCTCTGCAGTGATACAAAAATCAATATCATTGTATTCCCATCTATAGTTATTGGTTTTCGAGTCAATCTTATCACAGAAACCAAATGCAACCCTATAATGAACCGTTGCCTTTCCTACAGCACCTTCTTTGATTGGAACATTCATCAGCATTCCGGTACTATAGCCTGTCACCCATTGAACATCTCCTGCGGTGAATTCAATTTCTTTTGCGGTGTCAATGATTTCATCCGGATCATCCACACTCTTGACAGTGTATAAATATACACTCGGTACAGTGTATATTCCTGCCATAGAGCCGCTGGTTCTTATTGTATGATCCGTAGCCTTTCCATTGGCTGCTCTTCCTTCCTGCCACACTCCGTCGACATTGTTGCCCCATGCCGGGACAAATACTTCATCCGGGTTTCCGGGATGATACTCGTTGTTATAATCCCACTGTGCAATGCATATACGTGAGTTTACATCATAATCATATCGTTCCGGATATAAAGTAGTCCAGATACCATTGCCATGAGTAAAGTTCTGCCCAACAGCATACGTCCCTGTCTCCATCCCAAGCACAGCGTCCACCGCTTCCATCGCCGCTGACATGGCAGCTTCCGCATCCCGCACATCCTCTCGTTCCATGTGGACAGTTCCCAGCAGTGCCTCATACGCTTCGGATACGGCACCATAAATATATTCTGCCGCCTCCTGGGCATTGTCTGCGGTAATGTCTGCCGGGATCAGTTTTACTGCATCCAGAAACGCCTGAACCTCGGCCGGGGTCTCTGCGGCATCCGGGAAATCCTCTTCCATGGGCAGATCCATTTTCGTACCGCTGGTAAACCCTTCCGGGGCACCTGAACCCGGCTCTGGTGCCATCGTCCCCGCCTCATCCAGAAATGACTGGAATTCCTCGGGTATTCCGCTCATACCAGAAGAACTTTCTTCCCCCACAGGAATCTGATCCGGCTTTCCTGCAATCCCCAGGGCATGACTTGTGATGGAGTCCGCGCCCATGAGCAATACAAGTAATAAGGCAAGGCCGTTTCTGCGCAAATACTTAAAAATACGCCTTTTTTGTTGCATAATCCTTCCTTTCTTTGCCAAAAATAACATTCGGATGCAAAGGATCCGGCGGCCGGGCTGGCATAGCACTGTAAGCACCTTAGCCCCCTTAGAGCGTGTTTGATCATTCATTCCCGTCATCTGTACGCCCCATTTTGCGGTATATTTGGCCCTCATTCGGTCAACGTAGCCCACTACGTCTCCCTCGTTCGGGTCCAATCTCCCACAAACTGTGACACACAGCTGCCATAAAGCAATGATCAAACACGCTCTAGCTTTGCGTCCCATCATTTCTGACGGTTTGCTAATTATAGTTTCCTCTAATTAGCAGCCAGGCTGACATAACGAATTATCCTCATAAAACAACAGAAGCCAAATATTCTGCCTCTTCTGTTTTCAATCAAGCAGGAGAATGCCCTTCTCCTCCCCGCGCGGGGCGCATGTTGCGTCAGCAACAATTTTCCTTATGCGCTCTTGTGCATAAATAAGACGTTTTAGTCCCTATAGCTTTGCGTCCCATTGTTTCCAATGGTTTGCCGATATTTTAGCCGTATCCGGTTCCGCCCTGCTGTCCACGGCAACCAGGCAGCAAGGCTGCGTTTCCCGGTGGACTCATCCCGGCCGCATCCGCATGGCTCATACAGTATCCCCCCTTCCACTGTTTTTCCATACAGCCCAATCTTCTGTCCCGCCGCCTTTGTCCCCTGCCTTTTCAGTTCCTGCCCCAGGGGCATACGCCGTTTTCGGAAAGTTGACAAAATCACCATTTTGTATCGGGAAAACGTCCGGAAGAGTCGAAAACAGAATTAAGATAACAAATATTTGTTTTATCGTTTCAATGCAGACACCAAAAACAATAGAATTCCCCCTGGTGGGGCCTTCTATTGTCATGGAAGAGAAATCCTGAAGAAAGATTTTTTCAGGGTTACTTTTGCATACCGTAAAATTTGAATAAAAACCACGATATCATGGGTTTTCAGAAAGAATACTGCACTGGATAATCTTGAATATTATCCATGTCTGTGTTATACTACCTTTGACTGGAAGGGGAATTTTGCCCGGATGCAGTCCCGCTGAAAACAAAATGGTGATTTTGTCCCTCAGCTGACCAGCCCCAGTTTTTCCATCTGAAGGGCATGGTTTTCTCCGGTTGATATCAGATAAATACGGGTGGTTTCTATGCTGCTGTGCCCCAGAACATCCGCGAGTCCTGCAATATCCCTGCATACTTTGTAAAATGTCCTGGCAAACAAATGCCTGAGATTATGCGGAAATACTTTGGAAGGGCTGACCCCCGCTTTCCCGCACAGCCGTTTCATCTCCCGCCATATCTGCCCTCTGGACATGCCATTTTCCCTCTTTGTGACAAATATCTGTCCGGATGAAATTTTCCTTTGTCTGGCATAATCCCTTAATTTTTTACAGAGCTTTCCGGGAAGCAGAATTGTCCGGATCTTTCCTTTCAGGGAAATGTCCGCACGCCTGCGGCCAATGTTTTCCACCGTGATATATTTCACTTCCGACACCCGCATTCCGGTGGCGCAGATGGTCTCCAAAAGCAATGCCAGCCGGACATTGCCGAATGCCCGGGCCGTCTCCTGAAGACGCCCGTATTCCGACCTGCTCAGCTCCCTATCCTGGTCCCGGAACATTTTTCTCTGTATCTTCAGAAATTTTACCCGGCACTCTTCCCACCCCATAAATCTGAAAAAACTGTTCAGCGAGGAAAGCATGGCATTGACCGTGACCGACGCGTAACCCTCCTCCACCAGATATGATTTCCACCGGGCGGCAGTTTCCCTGTCAATCCCGAAAAAGCCGGAACCGGATGCCCCCTGCCCGCTTTCCTCTGCCCCAAAGCGTTCCAGCCACACACAGAAAGCCCTGATATCCCCCACATACTTCCGGACGGTACTCTCCGCGTATTCTTCTCTCAAAAGGCATTTCCGGTAACTGTCAACGTTTTCACTGGTTATTTGATGTGTCATGATTTTTCTCCTTTGTATCTGCCGTTTTTACTATTTTCCGTAATATTCAGACCCCTGTGACCACAGCCAGGCAGTCCGGTCTGTGCACCGGCCCTGAACGTTTCCATCTTATCACTGTTCCTGCCTGCGCAAAAGAAATTCCGGCAAAATAATTTTTTGACAGACTTGGGAAAAAATGATAAAGTAAAGATAAGAATTACCATGTTAAGGAGCCTGATTATGGACTATAACCAGAACGGACAAAACAACCGGAATGACCGGGGGCAGTGGGACAGATGGAACAGCAATGCTTCCAACAGCAGCTACTACAACCAGCCCACACACAGACCTTACGGGCAGCTGTTCTCCATCGCATCAGCCGTGTGCGGCATTCTGGCCACTACCACATGCTGTACCGTCGTATTGTCCCTGCCGCTGGGCGCGCTGGGAATCTTGTTTGCCGTTCTCGCCCATAGAAAAGGCCGGAAAAGCAGTTCCACCTGTGTCACCGGCTTTACCCTGTCTGTCATCGGACTGGTGGCGGCTGTGGGCATCATGATCTATTCCCTGGTGATGATGCCGGCCATGATGAAAAACGAGACATTCCGGAATCAGATCAATTCCATGATGCAGCAAATGTATGGTGTCGATTTTACGGAATTTATGGAACGGTACTACGGATATTCCTTTGAAAATCCTTAAGCATCCGCTGAAACCACCCGGAAATATACATTGCAGACAGCAGAAAAATATTTTATAATCAAATAAAAATGATGTGGGGGGCAAAAAGAATTCTGACCCCGGTATCACAGAAATGAGTCATATCAATTAGCAAAAAACTTTGAAACAGGAGGCTGGTCTCATGACACTCTCACCCATCGGCAATGGAAATTACCCTTTTTACGGCGGCGGCAGTATATCCACGGAAAAAATCTCCCCTGCCCCTTCCGTAAATCCCACAGAACGGAAAACAATTGACGGAAAACAGATTTTCGGAAACAAAGAAGAGGACTGGAAAGAGAAAGCCGGCATAAAAGACCCCGGCGAAGAATGCCAGACCTGCAAAAAGCGCAAGTACAAGGACGGCTCCGACGAGATGGTCTCCTTTAAGAGTCCCCGGCATGTCTCCCCGGAAAATGCCGCCTCCGCGGTCCGGGCCCACGAGCAGGAGCATGTATCCAATGCTTACAAAAAAGCTGCCCAAAAGGATGGTAAGGTGGTATCCGCCTCCGTCTCCCTCCACACGGGAATCTGTCCCGAATGCGGGCGCAGCTATGTATCCGGCGGCACCACCCACACCCAGATTAAATACCGCAACGAAGAAAATCCTTACCAGCAGGATCTGAAGAATTCGGACCGGACAAAATATCTGGGCATGAACCTGGATTACGCCGTATGACACGGCTGCGCCTTCCGGCGGTGCTCTCCATATAAGGAATACAGACAGAACCCCGGGCCATTGTCCCCGGAAATAAAGGCAGGATGGTATCTGACATGAAACAATATCAAAAGGGATTTGAAATCAAGAATCAGGCGAAAGACAATATGGAAGGAAAATACAGCGGCGCTATCCGGATTTTCCTTTTCAGTTTCCTGATTTCGGGCTTTGTGCGGCTTTCCATCAACTCGGTGTGCAACGCCACCATGAACTCGGTTTTTGTCATGACCGGTTCCCCGGATGCCGCCCGGACCATATCCTATGTATTTGATCTGCTGCTGTTCCTGGCCAATGTCATACTGGGTGTCATGAACGCGGGAATCACACTGTATTTCCTGAAAACCGCCTGCGGGCAGCCCGCTTTTCTGCGGGATCTTTTTTACGGCTTTCAGACAGATTCCAAAAAATTTCTCCTGGTTTCCGGTGCCATGACGCTGTGCCAGACGCTGTGCCTGGGCCCGTGTCAGTACATCGTGCAGAACTATGCGGAAACCCGTGACATCAAATGGATTATTTATGCCCTGGCGGCCCTGGCGGCGGGATTATGTGTCTATATTCCCATCTCCCTGGGGATTACCCTGTCTTTTTATCTTGCGCTGGATTTTCCGGAAAAGACGGGGAAGGAAACCCTGGCCCTGTGCTGGCATGTCATGAAAGGCCAGCGGATGCGGCTGTTCCTTCTGGAACTGGGTTTCCTCCCCCTGATGTTGTTGTGTATCTTAAGCTTCGGTATCGGTTTTCTGTGGCTTCAGCCCTATATGCAGATGACCCACACTTGTTTCTTCCTGGATCTGATGAATCCCCGGAAAGTCTCTTCCTGAACTCACTTGCATCCCAATGCTCCGCCATAAACAGAAAGTAAGGCAGAAAAGAGAATGCCTGGGAGTTTCGGTTTTGTTTTCCCGGACAGTCAACGGGCTTCCCGGCCGCTGAACACCCGGAACTGCGTCAGCTCATACACGCTTTCCTGGTCTTTTTCGTCTGCCAGCAAAAGTTCATAGGAAGTATCCTCGATTGGATCATCCTCCCTGGAGGGTGTCATCCGCGGCGCGCCGGTCCGCAGCACAAAGCGGGAAATGCTGTCCACCGCCGTCATAAACCGGAGTTGTTTCTCCTCCCCGCCATTGACTTGTATGGTCATTACGCTGGTCCTGCAGTCCGCGGTTAAGCAGATCTCCGTCTCCTGCCCTGCATGATAGGGCCAGAACGGAACCAGAGCCGTGGTGCGCACACAAAGCATCCCATCTTCCCTGAAAACCAGCCGCACCGCCGTCTCCCCGGCCGGACTCTGCAGTTCACAGTACAGTCTCCCCTTATCCTCCTGGCCCGGCAGAATCCGAAAGGATATTTTCTGGCAGCCGGCCTCAAAGAGCACCCTCTCTGCCTTTGCGTAGTCATAGCGGTCATAGTCTGCCAGACGCAGCGATGGAAGCTCCGTTACTGTCACCGGGGCCCATTTGGGCGAATAAACCGTGAACTGTCCGAAATCATTTTCCAGCTCCCTCTCCGTCTCCTCTCCCGTTATGGGAAGCGGCAGCTTTGCCACCCACACATCCTCCTTATTCACCGTATAGGCCAGCCACACGGAGTCCTCCGGCCTTTCGATTCCTTCCGCAATCCCCCGCATATACTGGGGGCCGAAATCTTTCCAGAAACCGCCGAAGCGCATGGGCGGAACCTCCCCGTGTACCAGCAGCATATTATGATAGGCGATTCCGTCCTCGGATGTGGTGACACACAGAGGCCATCGATGGGTGGACTCCAGGGTGGGATCATAGAACATGGCAAACTTTCCATCAGCCGTCTTCTGGGCCCAGACCTTCTGCCCGCTCATCACCAGGGAGGGAGAGACCTGCACCGGTGTCCAGCTCCTGCCCCCGTCATTGCTCCTGGCACAGCGGGAGTGCTTCCACATGCCGATTATGGTGTCATCATCAATATGGTACCAGCAAAAAGCCTGGTTGGTGGTGCCGTCCGGGTCATGCTTGATTTGAATCAGCTCATCCCGGTCGCCATTTTCCTCGGCCCACTGCTGCACCGCCAGGGAATCTGCCAGCAGTTCCTCACAGCAGTCCACAAAACTGCGATCTTCCGCTTCCGTGTACAGCGGATATCCCAGGAGTTCCTTCGACCAGCCTCCCTGCCAGCAGGGTCTGATGAAATAGACCGGGCCAAAAGTCTGGTCCGGATACAATTCCCGCACTACCCTGCCAATGCCGTAATTATCCCAGTTGGTGACCCAGGGTTTGGGAGACCAGCCGTAAAAGCCCAGCAAAAGCATTCTGTCGCCTTTGGTGCGGTAAAATCCCACCCTCTGGTGAATGAAGGCGAAAGTATCCCCGGAAAATGTTGTTGTATTCTCCTTGTAATCCGTAATTGTGCATGCCGGTATCCGGTAAACCGGAAATGCTGTCCGAAAATCATCCCACTGTATCCCATCCGGGGAGGATGCCAGGATACTCTGCCCCGCACCGGTATGTTCACTGACCGGATTGGTAAAGTAATGGAGATAAAACCTGCCCCTCCAGTACGCCAGGTCCGCACCGTGCTTGTAGGTTCCCCCCACCCCGTCATCCCATTCGGGGTGAGTGCGGTTGGCCCGTGCCACCTGATAGCAGCCTCCGCCCTTTACCGGCGGCAGCTGGCCGTGGTGGTAATCACAGTTGAGCCTTCTGTCCTTTGCCCCGGTCCGGGACCGGGCCCCTTCCCCCCGGCTTTCGTCCGCGGAAACCGTATCTTCTCCGTATTCTTTTCCAATCGGGCAGGGGAATGTGCTTCTCCCCTGCGCATAAAAAGGAATGCGGGTATCTCCCCGGATACCCGTCTCCTTCTGAAGATCATATTCTTTCATTCATCCTCATCCTTCTTGATTTCCCGCAAAGCGTCCCTTCACCGGTATCGCTTCTCATTCTTTTACGGATTTTTCCAGATTCATCCATTTCAGATATCCGTTGATAAAGGGATCCAGGGCGCCGTCCAGCACCGCGTCCGCATTGCCGGTCTCCACATCCGTCCGCAGATCTTTCACCAGCTTGTACGGCTGCAGCACATAGGAGCGGATCTGGTTTCCCCAGCCAATATCCTTCACCTCGCCCCGGATATCGGAAAGCTTCTCCACATTGGCCTCCTGCTTCAGCAGATACAGCTTCGCCTTCAGCATCTGCATGGCCTTATCCTTGTTCTGGAACTGGCTGCGCTCATTCTGGCACTGCACCACGGTTCCGGTGGGAATATGCGTGATGCGGATGGCCGAGGATGTCTTGTTGATATGCTGTCCGCCGGCGCCGCTGCTCCGGTAGGTGTCGATACGCAGGTCTTTTTCGTCGATCTCCACGTCCAGGTCTTCCTCAATATCCGGCATGACATCCAAAGACACAAAGGAAGTCTGCCTTTTTCCCTGGGCATTGAAGGGGGAAATCCGCACCAGCCGGTGCACGCCCTTCTCGGATTTCAGATAACCATAGGCATTTGTTCCGTTGACCTGGAAAGTCACCGACTTGATTCCGGCTTCCTCCCCATCCAGGTAATCCAGCACTTCCACGGAAAAGCCCCTGCGCTCCGCCCAGCGGTTGTACATCCGGTAGAGCATTCCGCACCAGTCACAGCTCTCGGTGCCGCCTGCCCCGGCGTTCAGTTTCAGTATGGCGCTGTTTTTGTCGTATTCTCCCGAAAGCAGCGTACCCAGGCGCAGTTCCTCCAGTTCACTGACAAATTCGTCCAGTTCGGCCCGGATATCCGGTATCAGGGAAGGGTCATTCTCCTCATACCCCATCTCGATCAGCGTCAGAATATCCTCAAACTGCCCGGAAAGCTTGTTGCAGCCCTCCACCGTGCCTTTCAGGGATTTCAGTTCCTTCATTTTTTCATTGGAGCGGTCCGGATCGTCCCAGAAGCCCGGGGCCTCCATCTCCCTCTCTAATTCCTCGATTCTCTTTGCTTTCCCTGCCGGGTCAAAGTGAATCCCTCACTTCCGCTAATGGAGTTTCGTAGGTCAGTAATTCTGATTTCATCTGGTCTAATTCTACCACTTAACGTCACCTTCTTTCTTCGGGCACACGCCCATATATTTTTTGCACTCTCCCCGCTCCCTGCTGTGGATTCACGCCGTGTCTTTGGGGCTTTGTGCATTGATGGCAGCGTTTTCCGCCGCTTGTATTACCGAAAATACCGCAAATCTTTCCGGAAAGCTCCCTTCCCCGGAAACCGTATCATTTCCTGCCACAGCACTGCTTGTACTTCCTGCCGCTTCCGCAGGGACAGGGATCATTGGGATAAATCTTGGCATTGCTTCTCTTGGCAGGAGCCTTTGCCACGGAATCATCCTTGTTGGTGCCTGTCACCTTGGCGACCTGCTCCCTCTCCACCTTCTGTTCCACCTTGATATGGAACAGGAGCCTCACCGTCTCTTCCTTGATATTCTGGGTCATCTCGTCGAACATGTTATATCCGCTCATCTTATACTCCACCAGCGGATCCCTCTGCCCGTATGCCTGCAGGCCGATGCCCTGGCGCAGCTGTTCCATGTCGTCTATGTGATCCATCCATTTTCTGTCAATCACTTTCAGCAGAATGACACGCTCCAGCTCCCGGATGGCCTCCGCGTTGGGGAATTCTGCCTCCTTGCTCTCGTAAAGCTTCACCGCTTCTTCCTTCAGCTGCTGTTTCAGGCTGTTCTTCCTGGGCCTGGTCACACGTTCTGCCGTGACAGGCTGCAGCGGTATGGTGGGAATCAGCAGGGTATTCAGCTCGTTGAAATTCCACTCTTCCACCTCGGCATCATCATTGATGCTGATATCCACGCAGTTTTCCGTGATATCGGTGATCATTTTATAGATGAAATCCCGCATGCTCTCGCCGTTGAGCACATGAAGACGCTCGTCATAGATAATCTCCCTCTGCTCGCTCATGACCCTGTCATACTCCAGCAGGTTCTTACGGATGCCGAAGTTATTGTTCTCTATCTTCTTCTGTGCGGACTCTATGGCATTGGTCAGGGCCTTATGTTCGATCTCCTGTCCCTCGGGCACGCCCATGGCATTGAACATGCCGATCAGACGCTCGGACCCGAACAGGCGCATCAGGTCATCCTGCAGGGAAATGTAAAACTTGGATTCCCCGGGATCCCCCTGCCGTCCGGAACGGCCCCGCAGCTGATTGTCGATACGCCGCGACTCATGGCGCTCCGTACCGATAATTTTCAGGCCGCCCGCCGCCCTGGCTTCCTCGTCCAGCTTGATATCCGTACCACGGCCCGCCATGTTGGTGGCAATGGTCACTGCCCCGTGAATGCCGGCGTCCGCAACGATCTCAGCCTCCAGCTCATGGAATTTCGCATTCAGCACCTTGTGCTGGATGCCCCGTTTCGACAGCCGCCTGCTCAGCTCCTCGCTGGCCTCGATGGTGATGGTACCCACCAGCACCGGCTGCCCCTTGGCATGGGCCTTCTCCACCTCTTCCACGATGGCCTTCAATTTCTCCTCTCTGGTCTTATATACCGCATCCTGCTGATCCAGACGTTTCACCGGCACATTGGTGGGAATCTCCACCACATCCATGCCGTAAATCTCCCGGAACTCCTTCTCTTCCGTGAGGGCGGTACCGGTGGCGCCGCACTTTTTCTCAAATAAGTTAAAGAAATTCTGGAAGGTTATGGTGGCAAGGGTCTTGCTCTCCCGCTTCACCTTCACATGTTCCTTAGCCTCGATGGCCTGGTGCAGACCGTCCGAATACCGGCGGCCCGGCATGATACGCCCCGTAAACTCATCCACGATCAGAACCTGGTCGTCCTTCACCACATAATCCTGGTCCCGGAACATCAGGTTGTGGGCGCGCAGGGCCAGAATGGTATTGTGCTGGATCTCCAGATTTTCCGGATCCGCGTAATTCTGGATATGGAAGAACTCTTCCACCTTTTTCACGCCCGCCTCGGTAAGATTGATCACCTTATCCTTCTCGTTGACAATAAAGTCCCCTGTCTCTTCCTGCACCACTCCCATGATGGCATCCATCTTGGTCAGTTCCTGCACGTCCTCGCCCCTGTGCATCCTGCGGGCCAGAAGATCGCACATCTCATAGAGCGCGGTGGATTTCCCGCTCTGTCCGGAAATGATCAGCGGGGTCCTTGCCTCGTCGATCAGCACGGAGTCCACCTCGTCGATGATCGCATAATGCAGTCCCCGCAGCACCAGCTGTTCCTTATAGATAACCATATTGTCACGCAGATAATCGAATCCCAGCTCATTGTTGGTCACATAGGTGATGTCGCACTGATATGCCTTCTGGCGCTCCTCCGAAGTCATACTGTTCAGAATCATGCCCACCGACAGTCCCAGAAATTCATGTATCTGGCCCATCCACTCCGCATCACGCTTCACCAGATAGTCATTGACAGTCACCACATGGACACCCTTCCCCTCCAGGGCATTCAGGTAAGAGGGCAGGGTCATGACCAGCGTCTTACCCTCGCCGGTACGCATCTCCGCGATACGTCCCTGGTGAAGAATAATGCCTCCGATCAGCTGTACCCTGAAGTGTTCCATATTCAGCACTCTTCTGGCAGCTTCCCGTACTGTGGCATAGGCCTCCGGCAGCAGGTCATCCAGGGTAGCGCCCTCCTGCAGCCGCTTTTTATATTCGGCGGTCTTGTTTTTTAATTCCTCATCGGAAAGAGCCTGCATCTGGGGACGCAGGCTTTCAATTTTATCCACCAGCGGTCTGATTCGTTTCAGCTCCCTCTGGCTGTGTGTGCCAAATATCTTATCAATTATCTTCACAATTATTCATACCTTTCTGCAGTCTCTCTGTGAAATCTTTCACCTGTCGCCCTGCGCGGCCCGGCCGCAAACGGCAACCTTAACTTCTATTGTACCAGATTTGTCCCGCAGATTCAACACTATCCCTCCACCTTTTGCCTTTCCTGCATAAAAAATATTTCCTTTTTGCCGCCCGGAGCTTCCCCTCCGGGCCCGAAACCGGTGCTCTTCACAGACTGTTCCTGCCATGAGGGCCCCTGTTTTACTGTTCCCCGAATCTTTCTGTATATTTTGACGGTAACTTTCCCCTGGGGATAAACCATGTTTCCGTCTCGCCGTCGGTTCCTGATATCTCCACATCCACACTGATATACTCCGGTCCGAATATACCGATGGAACCATAAGGCAGGTCAAAGCTCAGCAGGCCGAACACCTCTTCTATTTCCTCTCTGTCCGTGATGCGGACAAACTGTCCGGAAAGAAATGCCTCCTTCGTGTCCCGGGCAATATCCTGCGCGGATTCCGGAATCACTTCCGTTTCTGTCCCCTGGTCATGGTTCACTTCTGCCGAAGGGCCTCCCCGGGCTTCCCCATCGTCCTGCTCCCCGGACAAAGCCTCGTCCACACCGTACTTTTCCCGGGCCATATCGATTCTGTCCCGGGCCGTCAGCCCTTCCGGATCCATATTCATCTCCAGCACAATGGCTTTTACATCCGATGCCGCCACATCCGTGATCCGGTATCCGGCTTCCTCCAGCGCCGCAACGGTATGTGTCATGGTATCATACACATTCAGCATAAAACCGTTTCCCCTTGCATTCCTCACATTATCCCGATACCATAATTCAAATTCTATTTTTGCCAGCAGTCTTCCCTGTCTCAGCAGCACGCTCTCCGGATTCTCCATCACATCCCGGTTGTATGCCCTGACCACCTGTTCCATAACGTTCTTGGGATTCTTTCCCCCGTAATACGTGTAATACGTATTTTCCGCCGTATACAGCGTGAAATCCACATCCCCGGCCAGCGTATCTTCTTCTATCTGACAAGTATGCTTCAGATATTCTTCCTCCGTCACTATTGACAGGATCAGATCCTTATCCTCTCCCGTCATACGGTAACTGCGGAAATAGCTTCTGCCGTTTTTCATGGTGACTCTTGTCGTAATGTGTTCGGAAGGTTCATCCTCCGTCCCCTCCCGTTCATGCTCCACCATGGTTTCCAGAAATGTATAAAGCTTCTCCTTATCCCTTAAATGCATATTCTCCAGGATGCGGGTTCTGGACGTACTGTAATCATAATAGGAGCCTGATAGACTTGCGCTGTAAACGGCAATCTCCTCAATATCTTCCTGATCCGGCAGATAGGTGTCATAGGCAAACCAGTCCCGGCAGAACAGGAAACAGACCAGAAGGGACAGCGCCACCGTCAATGCCATCTGAATTTTGTGGGAGAAAAATGCTTTAAAATCCATCCGGAATATCACATCCAGAATTCCGTACACAAGGACTGCCCCAAGAACCACGCCAAAAATCCCCCAGCCTTCGGCTTCATAATCCGTTGTCAGGAAGACAAAAAAGAGCCAGCCGCACATTCCTGCCGCCACACCCACAATCATGCGGAATGCTGCCGACACTGCCGGTTTCCGGATCCCCTGCTCTGCCGTCTCCGAAGCCCTTCCCCGGTACAGCAGCCAGACAGCCGCAACCAGAACCGCTGACACTGCCAGACCGGCCCCAATCCCCTCCCACAGTTCAGGGGAACCGGCCATATATTTTTCCCTCTGGAAAACCAGAAAGAAAGCGAAAATCAGGGGGGAGGCGTAGACTGCTGCCGTACCATCCAGGGCGGCTGCATAAAAAGTGTCCATATAAACTTCAAAAAAAGTCACGCACAGGAACAAAGCGGTTATCACCCCGGTACCGAGAATCATCGCGGAAACCAGTGTATTCAGAACATTCCCGGAAAGCATCACCGCCGCCAGGACCAGATGGTAAACCAGCAGATACACGATGGTCAGGGTCAGAAAGGTCAGCCCGGTATTTGCCAGCAGGACGCTTACCAGCTCGCCATGACCCAGCTGCGTCACCAGACTGCATCCCATAAGCAGAACCGGCAGCAAAAATACGGAAAACGGCACCAGCCATATCAGAACTCCGTTTACATAGCACACGCCGAACAGAGTATGCTTTTTTACGGGAAGGGCATGATACGTGTCCACCATATTTTTATGAAAAAGATAACGGAAGCTGAGCATGCCCGCAAAAAATGCTCCCGCAATGCAGTAAAGTCCCCCTCCAATGGCCAGATAGCTGCCAAAAAAATCCAGAACCCCCTCTGCCACAGCCAGGATAGTCCTCTCCTCTTGCAGCAGCAGCCCCTTTACGCTGCCATAGTCCTTCATGTAGTTGCTCCTCCAGACCAGCCATGCCACCATGACCAGCAGAAAATTTCCCAGTATGGACAATGCTGTCATCCAGGTCTTATGCCGAAGGTCTTCCTTCATAGCGTTAAAAAATAAGTGCTTTGACGTCATATCCCTTTACCTCCGTTTCACTGATAAAAATTTCTTCCAGGGACAATGGCAGCAGTTCATAAAAGACCAGGGAAAGGCCCTCTATAAACGTTTCCACGTCTTCTCTTTTTCCCCTTACCGTCAATGTGTAAAGCGCTCCCCTGTTCTCCACGGTCAGCACTTCCAGTCCCTTTTTGATCTGCCCCAGCATTTCGTCTTCCTTGATCACACACTGGACTTTGTGTATGTTCAGTTTCATCTCATCCAGATCTTTTTCCAGGAGGATGCCGCCTTTGTGCAAGAGCCCCACATATTCGCAGATGTCCTCCAGCTCCCGCAGATTGTGGGAAGCAATCACCGGTGTCAGCCCCCTGTTTTCTATCTCCCTGACAAAGAGTTTTTTCACTGCCTGGCGCATCACCGGGTCCAGCCCGTCAAAAGTCTCGTCGCACAGCAGATATTTCGTATTGGCGCATATCCCGCAGATAAGGGACAGCTGCTTTTTCATTCCCTTGGAAAAAGTATTGATTTTCCGGTTTACGTCCAGTCCGAATTTCTCCATCAGTCCCTTCCACTCCCCTTCGTCAAAGGCCGGGTAATAGGTTTGATAGAGACGCAGCATGTCTTTCGGGGTACCGCTTTTGAAAAAATACTGGTCGTCTGAAATATAAAATATCTTTGCCTTGGCGGAAACATTGTCATATACTGCCTCCCCATCCACGATGATCTCCCCCTCGTCCGGTTTCATCACGCCGCAAAGAAGCCTCATCAGGGTGGATTTCCCGGCGCCGTTGGTTCCGATCAGGCCGAACACATGCCCCTCCCCGATACCGGCGCTGACATGGTCTATCGCCTTTATTGTGTCAAAGCATTTGCTTACATTCCGAAATTCAATCATGACAACTCCTCCTCATAAATCCGGTGCAGTTCCTTTGAGAGCTGCTCTTCCAAAATCCCGGCCTCCCTGGCCTGCAGGGTGAGTTCTTTCCATTCCCCCAGAAGTTTTCCCTGCTTATTTTCCCTCCAGTCGCTCTCTGCGGTCACAAAGCTGCCCCTGCCCGAAACAGTATACAGATAGCCGTCCTGTTCCAGCTGGGCATAAGCCCTCTGGACGGTATTGGGATTCACTGCCAGCTCCATGGCCAGACTCCGCACGCTGGGCATCTTGGTCAGCGGTTCCAGACCGCCGCTCACAATCAGGCGCTCCAGCTTTTCCACCACCTGCTCATAAATGGGGCGCTTATCTCTATAATCCAGCAAAATCATGGTTCCTTCCTTTCCTAAACTGTATCTAAAGCACTAAGCGTATTAATTGACTTAATACACTTATATCACAAGAAAAGGACAATGTCAAGAGACATTGCCCCTGTCCGGCAAAAAGTTCCGGGAAACGTGCCAACACGTTACCGGCACACCTGCTGATCCTCTACCGGCACACCATTCAGCACTGCCTCCGCAAGCCGGTCTCCCTCATAGCGCATCTTCAGGGAGAAAAAATCTGCGTCCTCCTCCAGAAGCCGGAAAAAGATCCTGTCTCCCTCCCACATGGGAAGTTGCGCCACCTGCGCCTTCGGCACCCATTCCAGGGTTCCCTCATTGCATTCTGTCATGGTCCCTTCGTAGCCATCCGCAGTGTAGAGAAACATATATTCCGTCTCCTGGACATCCGTGCCGAAAGTGATGATCCCCCGCAGCTTCCAGGAAGTCAGCGTCAGCCCCGTCTCCTCACGGGTTTCCCGCAGCAGGCATTCCTCCGGCGATTCTCCTTCCTCAAAATGTCCTCCCACACCAATCCATTTGTCTTTATTGATGTCTTTCTCTTTTTTCACCCTGTGAAGCATCAGGTAACTGTCATCCTTTTCTATGTAACAAAGCGTGGTCAGATTGCTGCGCATACCATTTCCCTCCCTGTTTTCGTCCGGTAATTTTCTCCCATCATAAAGCAAATCCTCCCTCCCGTCAATATGCTCATCCCACACTTCTTCCCTTTTATCCCGGCTTTCTCCCCATGTTACTTGCGGAAGCATGTTTTGCATGATAAAATATTCATATCTGAAATTACACCCCCGCCAACTGCGGCAGCCCCCAAAAAGCTTCCCTTTCCCTGTACGGCAGCGGAATGCCGTGGCTGGAAATTGTGCCAACTTGTAAAACCAGCGGAAGCCTCCGGGACTTTCCCCTGCGGCCCCGGAATGCTGCCCCAGGGAATTGTGCCAACCTGTAAAACCAGCGGAAGCTTCCGGGACTTTCCCCTGCAGCCCCGGAATGCTGCCCCAGGGAATTGTGCCAATTTGTAAAACCAGCGGAAGCTTCCGGGACTTTCCCCTGCAGCCCCGGAATGCCGTGGCTGGGAAATACCAAAAAGAAAGGAAAACATGTTATGGAATTACAATCACGTAAAGACATTCCCCGGGAACTCACCTGGGATCTGTCCCTGATCTACTCCTCTGAAGAAGAAATGTATGCGGATGAGGAAAAACTGAAACTTTTGTGTGACAAAATGGAACAGGACTACAAAGGAAAACTCAACTCTGCCGGAACCATCAACGCCTGCCTGGACGACCTGCGGGAATTCTACCGGCTGCACATCCTGACCTGGCACTACTGCGATCTGGCGGTTTCCGTGGACTATTATGACACGGGCAATCAGGAACGCAATGAAAAACATTCCCGTCTGGCATCGGAACTTCTCAGCCGCATCAGCTTTATAGACAGCGAACTTGTGGAGCAAAGCGAAACCATACTGCAGGAAGCCATTGCCATGACCACGGACAACAGGCACTACCTGCAGGACATACTGCGCAGCAAGCCCCATCACCTCCACCCGGAGACGGAAAAAGCACTGGCAGCACTGTCCCGGACCATACATGCCCCACACCAGATTTATAATATGGCGAAACTGGCAGACATGAAATTCCAGCCTTTTACCGCTTCCGGAAAAGAATACCCCCTGGGATATTCTCTCTATGAGAACGACTACCAGTATGAAAAAGACACGGAAATCCGCCGGAACGCCTTTACCGCCTTTTCCCAAAAAATATGCCAGTATGAGAATGTCACTGCCGCGGCCTACAATACCCAGGTACAGACCGAAAAAACCCTTGCCTCCCTGCGGGGCTTTGATTCCGTCTTTGACAGCCTGCTCTTTCCCCAGAAGGTAACAAGGGAAATGTATGACCGCCAGATCGACCTGATCATGGAGAAGCTCGCTCCCCATATGCGCAGATATGCCCGTCTGCTGCAGAAAATCCACAAACTGGACAGGATGACTTTCGCGGACCTGAAAATCGCGGTGGACCCGGAGTACGATCCCAAAGTTACCATTGAAGGATCAAAAGACTATATCGTAAAAGGTCTTGCCATTCTGGGTGAGGATTATGCGGAAATGGTGCAGGCCGCTTACCGATACCGTTGGGTTGACTTCGCCCAGAACGCGGGAAAATCCACCGGCGGATTCTGTGCCAGCCCCTATGGAAAAAATTCCTTTATCCTGCTTTCCTGGAACAACCGTATGGCAGATGTCTTCACGCTGGCACATGAACTGGGACATGCCGGACATTTCAGGGCCTGCAACAGTGCACAGTCCATTTATGACACGGAAGTTTCCCCCTACTTCGTAGAAGCGCCCTCCACCATGAACGAACTGCTGATGGCCCATTATCTGCTGAAGACAAATCCCGACCCCAGATTCCGGCGCTGGGTACTGTCATGCATGATAGGAAATACTTATTATCACAATTTCGTCACTCACTTGCTGGAAGCGGCCTACCAGCGGGAAGTCTACAAGATTATCGATGCCGGCGGCAGCGTGGGCGCCCAGGTCCTGAACCGGCTGACAAAAGAAACCCTGCAGAAATTCTGGGGAGAAGACGTGGAAATCTCCGATATGGCCGCCCTTACATGGATGCGCCAGCCGCATTACTATATGGGCCTCTATTCCTATACCTACAGTGCAGGTCTGACCATTGCCACCCAGTGCTGTAAGCGTATAGAGACAGAAGGCGCCCCTGCGGTAGAAGACTGGAAAAAGGTCCTTGCCGCCGGCAGCACCCTGGATCCCATGGGTCTGGCAAAACTGGCGGGAATTGACCTCACCACGGACGCACCGCTGTTGGACACCATAGACTATATCGGGAAACTCATCACAGAAATCGGGCAGCTGACAGAAGAACTGGAAGCCTGAACCCTTATGGCTTTTTATCCTTGAGAAACGGCTTTTACAGGAACCGGGCAGTGGAAGATTCCTCTTCCACTGCCCCACGCGCGGCCCGTGCGCCGCTTTGGCGGCATAATTCCAGGTGCGGGGAATCGCACTTTGTGCACGGGGCTGCGCATAAAAAGCCTTTTCATGGTTTATTTTACGTATTCAGACAGACGCGGAACCGCCCAGAATATGTCTTGCCACATACACGCCGCTGGCCGAGGCATGGGCCAGGGAATGGGTGACGCCGCTGCCATCCCCGATGATAAACAGTCCCTTATGGAGGCATTCCAGATTTTCATCCAGTTCCACTTCCATATTATAAAATTTCACCTCCACGCCGTAAAGCAGCGTATCGTCATTGGCCGTGCCCGGCGCAATTTTATCCAGCGCATAGATCATTTCCATAATGCCATCCAGAATCCGCTTGGGCAGCACCAGGCTCAAATCTCCGGGAGTGGCGGCAAGCGTGGGCGTCACCAGTCCCTCCTCGATACGCTTCACATTGCTGCGCCGTCCCCTCACCAAATCGCCGAAACGCTGCACAATGACACCGCCGCCCAGCATGTTGGACAGCCTTGCAATGCTCTCCCCGTATCCATTGCTGTCCTCAAAGGGCTCTGAAAAATGTTTTGCCACCAGCAGGGCAAAATTGGTATTCTTTGTACGCTTCTCCGGACTCTCAAAACTGTGCCCGTTCACCGTCACGATTCCGTTGGTGTTCTCATTCACCACAATTCCGTAAGGATTCATACAAAAAGTCCGAACCCTGTCCTCAAACTTCGAAGTCCTGTATACAATCTTGCTCTCATACAGTTCGTCTGTCAAATGGGAAAAAATCACCGCAGGCAGTTCCACCCGCACACCGATGTCCACCCTGTTGGATTTTGTGGGAATCTTCAGCGCCCCGCAGATCTTTTCCATCCATTTGCTGCCGCTGCGCCCCACGGAGACAATACACTTCTCACATGTATAGCTTGCTTCCTGGCACTTCACCACATACCCGCCATCCCTGAGTGAAATTTCGTTTACCGGCGTATCAAAATAAAAATCTGCCTTGTCTTTCAGCTCCGCATACAGATTCTCCAGTACCACAAAGTTGATGTCCGTTCCCAGATGGCGCACAGAGGCATCCAGAAGATTTAACTGGTTCTGAAGGCACAGCTTCTTGAAATGGGTTCCTGCCGTGGAATACATTTTCGTGCCTTCTCCCCCATATTTCATGTTTATGGTATCCACATATTCCATCAGCTCCACTGCTTTCTTCTTGCCGATGTATTCATGAAGGGTACCTCCGAAATCATTGGTAATGTTATATTTTCCATCGGAAAATGCCCCTGCTCCCCCGAATCCGCTCATAATGGAACAGGATTTGCATCCGATACAGCTCTTCACTTTGTCCCCATCTATGGGACAATGCCTTTTGTCCAGAGAATGGCCTGCCTCAAAAACCGCAATTTTCAGTCCCGGGGCATCCTTTGTCAGTTCATAGGCAGAAAAGATTCCCCCTGGTCCCGCTCCAATAATAATAATATCATACTGCATGGCATTTTCCTCGCTTTCCGTCGTGACTATTATCCTACTCCTGCCAAAACCCTTATTCATTTTCTCCTGCAGAAATCCCGTCCGCAGACATAAGTATTCTAACATATTCTCCGGCCGTTCCGCAAGCCGGTAAATATACTTCAGCCTTCCTTCTCCCCGCCCTCCTCCAAAATATACCAAAGAAGGCACGCGGATATCCCTTATTCACTGATCCGGTACAGATCATCCTCATAAAACATGACCTTATCATTCTTTTTCGTATGCCTTAAAACAGAAATGACATTATAAACATCCGCATACGGCGAAACCATTCCCATACTTGCCATTCCAAACATAAACCCGTTCCATATCGTATTGCCCGCAGGTGATAAAATAAATACCGCCAGCGGAACGATTCCCAGGACAAAAGGCAGCAGGCTCATCAGAATAAAACGGCTTCTGCCCATCGGCCAGGATGCCAGTGCAACAAATACGAATTTTCCTTTTATCTTCCCTATTGTAACTTCGGCAGTCTTCGGGTAAACAATGGCGTGGAGCCATTCGTGTACGGCCAGCAATGCCAATCCTATTATAAATCCGCCAAAGACAGCCATGAAATTTACCACCCTCATCCCGCTGCCCATGGTTTTTAGAAACATCGTCGCAATCAATACCGCGCACAGCACAGCGGCTATGGGAGATGCCATTTTCAGCATTTCGTCTACGGAACCTGGCGTCTTTATTTTAAAAGCATTTTCAGGTAATTTGCCCCTCTGGTATTCCCTGATATCGTCAATGTTAAATTGTACCCTAATCATCCAAGCCCCCTCTAATCACGCCTGCTTTTCAACCCTGCCCGGTAAATAAACTTTTATATCTGCCAGTTTCTGTCCTTTGTACAAATCTTGCCCCCGGCCCCGTAGACCTATCCTTTTCCTTGTTCCATGTTAGAGCCATTTTATCCAATCAGTACTTTCTTTCCCCGAAAAGCGAATCCATATTTCCGAATCTTCTCTTCCGGAATTCCCTTTGCAATGAGAACGGCTTCATAATTCTTTTCCGCTATCTGCTTAAGAGCCGCATCCACCGTATCCGAAAGCTCTTCTTCCTCCCCCAACTCCTGTACTTTAAATTCCAGAATGATCGCATCGTCTTTCAGGTCTCTCGGTTCCAGCATGACATCATAACGGCCAAATCCGCTTTCTCTGTTAGAAGTAAGCACATATTTTTTCCGGAGTGTCACTAATAGTCCCAACACAAAACCATGATAAAATCGTTCCGGTTCTTCTCTGGAAGGGTCACTCCCTGTATCAAAATAGCTGAAGCTCTCCAGCGTAATACGATTCATATAGAGATTCATGTCTTTCACATTTCCATCCCACAAGGCTCTGATAAATTCATCGTAATCATATGGAGTCTTCTGGAACCATCCGGTCACCATCCGGCGGAACATAATTTCCACTTCCAGATTCGTAATCCCCAGCTCATACTGAGGCGTCAAAAATCCCCACTCTTCCTCTGTAAGCTTCCGGCAGTCAAACACTCTCAGGTATCCGCTGGCAAGCAGAAGACTCCAGATCGCAGTTTCATTTTCACTCATCTGGCTGTATATAAACTGCTCATCAATGGATACGTTCAAATGCTCCCCCGAAAGAAGTTTCTCAAAATTCTGTTTCATATATCGATTCCCTTCCCTAAGCAGCTTTCCCACCAAACTGTTGGAGCTTGTATTGACCCAATAAGTCCCCAATTTTCTTTTATCCAGATAATTAATGATAGACCATGGATTGTAAATATCCGACCGTCTCCCGAATCGAAATCCGTCATACCACTTTTTTACATCCTTTTTCCGCTCAGACAGCCCAAATTCATCCAATGCTGCAAAAACTTCTTCCTCCGTAAATCCAAAGCTTTCCTCATATTTTTCCGCAGTCGTTGTTACCACCTCAAGATTATTCAGATCCGAAAAAATCGATTCCTTTGCTTCGCAAGAAGCAATCTGACCACTTGTAATCCCTGTCATAAGCGCCCGCTCCAGATAAGGATTCGTCTTAAATGTAGAATGGAACAAGTTCCGGATAAAGGCCGTAAGCTCCTCCCAACAGCCATTCACATAAGATTCCTGCATGGGCGTGTCATACTCGTCCAGCAGGATTATCACTTTTTTCCCATAATAACGGAACAGAAATAAAGACATTTGATGAAGAGCCATGAAAGCATGGACATCATCCATTCCTATGGATATTTCTTTAAAAAATTCGGTCTCCCTTTCATCTAAGATGCCTGCATCCAGCAAAAAACGATTTTCCGAATACAGCATAGTTAAAATCTGACAGATCTGTCCCCGCATGGTAGAATAACTTCCCGCCTTTACATTGGAAAAAGATAGGCTGACCACTGGCCAGCTTCCCTGAAGTTTCCAGAACCTCTCATTCCCCCAGATTTTAAGCCCTTCAAACAGATCTCCCCGACTGGCATATTTCACAGAAAAAAAGCATTCCAGCATGCTCATGTTCAGCGTCTTGCCAAAACGTCTGGGACGGGTAATCAGAGTAACATCATCATCCGAGTCCCACCACTCCTGGATAAAGCTTGTTTTGTCCACATAAAAGTTGTTTTTCATCCGCAGCTTTTCAAAATCCTGATGCCCGATTCCCACTGTTCTCGCCATTTTTCGTCCCCTCCCCGCATGCCTTATTTTGAATTTTCCTAAACAGAATTAAAAAGTCATGCCAATCCCAATGCATGAAATCCTATCATGTTTAAAGGTATCTCTGCCAGCCCAAACTTTTTCACATATCAATATTATAATCGAAAGGAATTAAAAGCACAACATACAGAAAACAAGCTCTGCGAGTTTCTTTTGTCACAAAAAAGCAGGCTGACGCCCCTCTTTCAGTCTGTCAGCCTGCTCATGCCTCTTACTCTATATACTACTCTCTTATCTCTATCAGAAGATCCCCGCCATCTTTCCAATCCAATACACCATCCCCAGCAACCAGCTGGAAAATATGCCATACAAAATCACCGGCCCTGCAATGGTGAAAATCTTACATCCGATACCGAAGACTGTCCTTCTGCTTGTGTAAAGTTAGGACCCATTAATTTTTGAAAAATTCCTTTCGCAAGCGGTATGTCCTTGTCTTATTTCTTCCCATCGCTTCCACATCATCCATCACAGAGAGTATTTCTCTCGCCCTCGCCATACTCAAATCCAACAGTTCCGCAATATCTCTGGTTTTGGGACTATCCCAAAGTTTGTGTAAACCTCCAAACTGATGTAAGATAAGATTATTCAGTTTGGAGGTATTATTATGGCAAGAAAAAACGAAAGCCCACAAAAAGCAG
>CAJTLR010000054.1 GCA_910577185.1 uncultured Acetatifactor sp. | reverse complement strand
AGCAGACGAAAGCTAAAAACGGTTACTTCGGGGCATTTACAGCAGTTCATGGATATCATGTCTTTTGGGGGCACGATTGAAGATTTTGTTTCCAAAGGATATTCCAAAGACTATGTAAAGTCCTTTTCCGCAGTATTACAGCAGTCATTCCGTTTTGCGGTGTTCCCGAAACAGTACATTACATTCAATCCCATGCAGTATGTGGTCATGAGGCATAAAAAGGACGATATGGACTTGTTTGCGGAAGAAACGGACACCGATAACGGAAAGGTCAAGCCACTGTCATTTGAGCAGTACCAAAAGCTGATTGCACAGCTTGGCAAACGGAGCAAAGACGCAATCCTGCCTGTACAGATAGCCTATTTCACAGGGCTCAGGCTTGGGGAAGTGGCAGGGCTGACTTGGCAGGACATCAACTTTGAGGAACAATGCCTGACAGTCCGCAGGAGTGTCCGCTACAACGGTGCTACCCATAAGCACGAAATCGGCTCGACAAAAAGGAAGAAAGTGCGGATTGTTGATTTTGGCAATGCCCTCGCTGACATCTTGAAGAAAGCAAGGAAACAACAGCTTAAAAACCGTATGCAGTATGGCGAACTCTATCACAGGAATTTCTACAGGGAAGTTACAGAGAAAAACAGGGTGCATTATGAGTATTACAACCTGTCAATGACAGAAGATACGCCGGAGGATTATACGGAAATCTCCTTTGTATGTTTGAGGGAAGATGGCTGTCTTGAACTTCCTGCCACCGTAGAAACAGCCTGCCGGACAGCGGCAAGGAAAGTACCGGAATTAGAAGGTTTCCACTTCCACACATTGAGACACACCTATACAACAAACCTGTTATCAAACGGGGCGCAGCCAAAAGATGTGCAGGAGCTTTTAGGACACTCGGACGTAAGCACTACCATGAATGTCTATGCACACGCCACAAGAGAGGCAAAGCGGGAATCTGCAAAACTCTTGGATAAGGTTGTGAGAATGAATTAAAAATTGAATATTGAAACTTTCCCTTGTAGCTTGCTCATAAGGGCAAAAACAAGGGAAAAGGATACATATTTTGAGGTTGCATATGTCGTAAAGCCTTGGAAATAGGGGGAAGTTAAATCAGTTAATAGATAAATCGGAATTTATATGTATGGGACAGGGAGGGAGTAAAAATGATTCAGCCGATTTTTGCTTGTATAGACCCCTATAAGGCAGCAGAGGAATTTGCTGCTGTTGGGTGGAATATCGATTTTTCGCAGCCTTGGGAGAGTGGTGACCCTTTGGTGGGGGTGTCACTTTGCGGCAACTCTGTCCTGCTTGGTATCACGGAGGGATATGTTCCTGACAATCAGCTTTCACATATTGGGTGTGGAGTTGAAATCTACATGACCGTACCTGGTGGACAGCTCAAGCAGATATATGAGAACCATTTGGTGCTGAAACCAACTGCGCTGATGGTTCAGCCGTGGGGCGATACGGCATTTGAGGTCAAAATCAGTGGATATCAGTTTATGATTGCCGCTGTAAATTCCAGTTTATCAGGCTGTTGAAGTGCCAAGTCAAGACCACCGGCTTAGCCTGGGCGGGGGCGTGGTCGGGTAGTAAAATCTGTGGACGACACCGCCCTTGTGGGTGTAGTCGTGGGTCATTCCGTCAAACTCGTTTGTGATTTTCTCCTCCGCCTGGTAAGCGGCGGCGGCAACAGCGGATTTGCCCTTGCCGCGGGATATGACTTTGATACTGAAATGATAAGTTCATCACTCCATTCGTTGGAATCCGTCATCTTCTTTCCGGGCTACGGTCTTGCCGGGAACCGTTTGTTCCTTTTTGGGAGCAATTCCTCTCAGAAATCCCCGCACCCACTCTGCTCACAATAACCGGATACACGGAGTCTTCCCCTGCGGAGAGAAACCGTAATTGCCCCGGAACGGGCTGTCTGCACAATATGGGTGCCTGAGTCTTCCAGCCGCTGCAGCAGTTCCTCGTGGGGATGTCCGTAACGGTTGTCCCGGCCGCTGGAAATCACGGTAACCGCCGGAGCCACCTGATCCAGAAATGCCGCCGGAGTGGAATTCCGGGACCCGTGATGCGCCGCCTTCAGCACCGTTACCTTACGGATCTCCCTCCTTTGCAGCTCTTCCAGAAACATGCTTTCCCCCTTTTCCTGCACATCCCCGGTGAGAAGCAAAGACCAGCCCTGTCCGGAAACACTGTCGGAAAATTCTGCCAGAAAACACTGGGAATAGCCGTTCACATCCCCGGCACCGAATCCGTAAGCAGGATGCAGGCAGGTAAAACGTGCCCCTTTGCATTCCCAGCCATCCCCGGCCCCCAGATACCCCACCGGAACGGGCCTGTCCCGGCCGTATTGTTCTGCTGCCTGTATCAGTTTTCCCCACTGTTCCTCCCGCGCGCCCTCCTCTATGGCAGGCAGCAGAAGCTGTCCCACAGTGATGGAATGATCCCCGCCTGTCTCCAGAAGCTCTGCCGCGCCATTCACATGGTCCGCGTCCGGATGGGAGAGAAACACCGCATCCAGTTTCCCAATGCCGCAGTATTTCAGAAAAGGAATCAATATGTATTTCCCGATCTTCTTACGGCTGGAACTGCCGCAGTCAAAAAGATAATTCCGGCCCGAGGATGTCTGTACCAGAATACAGTCCCCCTGCCCCACATCCAGAAAAATAACCCTGTTTTCCCGGGGCATTCCTATGGCAAAGAGCAGAACCGCCGCAAAGAGCACCGGCACGCTGATCCGTTTTCCCATTCTGATTCTCCCGGATATCTCCGTCCCCTCCTGCCTCTCTTTTTTGCAGTATATCCTGAGCCCAGCCGCCGCGGACAGCAGTACGTAATAGACTGCTATCTGCCATATCCGCGGACAGCCCGGATTCCACACATGGAAGGGCAGCCTGTCAAAAATACCGCAGAGTATTTCGTAACCCCTTAAGATAACATAGTCGACACAGCCCAGAATGCCCAGTCCCGGCACCAGCATGGCCAGCAGGCCGGTTATCATCATGGGTTTCATAAAGGGGATTACAAAAAGATTCAGGAAAACGGAGTACACCGGCACTTCGTAATAATAATAAAGCTGTATGGGCAGAGTCGCCAGCGTGATGGATAAACTGACAAACAGGGACTCACACAGTGACTTTCCCACATTACCCGGAACTGCCCGCAGTTCTCCTGCCAGACGCCGGAAACCTTTTTCCTTCTCTTTGCCGGGCGCAGCCCTCCCCCTGTCCTGTTCCGGAACCAGCGCCGGACTCAGAAGGGCAATCCCCAGCACAGATGTAAAAGAGAGTAGAAAACCGCTGTTTTGCAGATAATAGGGATTGCCTGCCACCATCACCGCCGCCATCACACCCAGCCCGGTGAGCATATCATAGGTTCTTCCCGCCATCTCCCCCAGCATTTTGATCCCATACATCCCGATGGCACGGCAGGCCGACACCCCGAATCCGGTCATACATCCATACCCGGACAAAAGCACGCTGCCCGCCGCTGCCGCCGGGATAACGGGCATTCCCGCTTTCCGCAGCAGTGTGTATACACTCATGCCGATGATGGTGATATGCAGGGATGAAATGGACAGAATGTGCAGAATCCCGTTTCTCTTGTATAATTCCTTCAGGTCACTGTCCAGCTCTTTTTTGTCCCCCAAAAGCAGGGCGCTCATCACCGCCGCCTCCTTTTCCGGGAAAATACGGTACAGGCGCTCCTTAAAATATAATTTCAGTTGAAACAGCGCTTCCCTCACATGCCAGTAATGTTCCCCCAGGGCCACGGGCACTGCTTTCCTGAGTCTCCCGCCCACCTTCAGGGTTCTGTAGTACAGGGCGGAATCAAATTCCCCCGGATTGGTGGCATGGGAATAGGGAGCGAATTCGCCCCGAAATGCCGCTGTGGTTCCCAGCGGAATCTCCAGCGCATTCTCCGTCTCACATATCAGATTTTCTTTTATCGGTATTGACTGCCGCGACTGCGCGGCGGAACGCCCCAGGGCGTCTGATTCCAACAGAACAACAGATTTCAGATAAACAGATTTCTCATCTTTCTGGTATACCTGGCCGGTGACCAGCAGGATCCGGTCCGCTTCCAGCCCTTCCGTACTGATATACCCCGGAGGCACCCCGTCCGCTCCCCCGGCCCCCAGCCGGAGGGCGGCAATGATTACCAGAAAAAGCGCCGCGGCAAATAAAGGTCGTCTCATCCCTGCTCCTTTCCATTCTCATCCCGAATCTCCTCCTTTGTGAAAATGATGCGCCCTTCCCGGCCCTCAGTGCAGCTTCCGGGAACCACGTTTCGCGGAAATAAACAGCAGAATTCCCGCCACTGCCCCCAGCAGCAGATAGGACTGGAACATGGGCATGAAATTGTAACTTTCACCCTTCCACACACTGAAAAAATCTTTGTTGATATATGTGACCGGCAGCAGTCTGGCCGCTGCCCGGACAACCGACGGCATATTGTCATAGGAAATTCCCATCATGCCGCCCAAAATCATCATCCCAAAATACAGCAGCATTGTCACACAATAGGTAAGGGAAAACTTCCGCAGCAGACTGGAAATCCCGTGGGCCAGACAGAACAAAATCACACTGAACGCCAGTATGCATAAGATATAAAGCAGCGCCCCCGACCATTCCGGCAGCCGGATTTCCACCAGTCCGTATCCTGCCGCGAAATAAATGGAAAAAGCCATAACCATGAATATCATCTCGGAAAGAATCCTGTTGCACATGGAAACACTTGTGCTGATACCGAATAATTCCATTCTCTGGGGAATTCCCTTTTCCAGTTCCTGGGCATTTGACACGCCGTAGCCCATAAAAATTGTGGCCATGGGAATCATCGCGCCGATTCCCAGAAATACAGAAGTACACACGTCCGCCAGGACTGTTCCCTCTGTCATTCCTCCCACCACGGCACGGGTAATGATGATCATCATCAGAATGGGCATGCCCACCCCGAAAATATGGACATAGGGATTTCCTATGGTTTTCCGAAATTCAAACAAAATCATTGGCAATGATATCAAACTGTTTTTGTGGTCTTTCCTTTTCATGCTTTCCTCCAAATCAAATATATGCTTTCACTCACCCAGTCTGTTACACGGTCCATTCTGCCCGGTTCCTCCAACTTGTTCATTTCTTTTGCTCCTGACATGCCTTGGCATTCATGTAGAGTATCTCTATATCATTGTTGCTCCGCTTATAGTTCACATCATTTTCCAGCAGAAGGCCCACGATCTGCTTTTCCTTTTCCGCACTTTCGCAGGGCACCGCAATCAGATGTTCCGGGGAGGCTATTTTATTGTATTCCGATAATATATGGTTGTTTTTTAGATTATTCCCCGCCACAATCACTGCCCGGCCGCAATATTTCCGAAAAAGCGCTTCCTTATCCCCATAGTCAACCACCCTGCCCTTATCCAGAATCAGAAGTTTGTCTGTGAGCTGGTCCAGTTCCTCATAATAATGGGATACCATCACAAAACTGGCATCTTTTCCCCTATACCATTCTGCCAGCTTTTCCACCAGTTTCTGTCTCGTCTCAAAGTCCAGCCCCGATGTCACTTCATCGTAAAATGTCAGGGCTGCCTCCTGCATCATGACCATGATGATGGTAAACCGCTGCTTTTGCCCTCCTGACAATTTACTGTATTTTTTCCGCAGACAGTCCTCAAATTCAAAAAAGGCGATCAGTTCCTGCAGTCTGGGATCCCGTGCAATTTTTGTCCCCAGGACGGCTTCCATAATATACTTTGTGGGCATGGCATCCGTGTATTCGTTAAACTGCATATGCACTGCCATCTGTCCCGGCTTCAAGTCTGTCTGAATCCTTCCCTGATAAGGCACCAGACCCAGAATGCTCTTGATCAGGGTGGTTTTTCCCGCGCCGTTGGATCCGATCACTCCCACCCGGTCTCCTTCTTCGATGGTAACAGGTTCCACTATGGAAAGTGCGGTATCCGTCCCGTATCGCACCACCAAATTCTGAATGGATAGCAACATTGTCCTGCCTCCTCCTATCTTGTTTTTCTCATGATTATTTTACCAGACCGATGTGAATTTCATATGAAGAACAAAAGAAGGTTTCCTGTAGAATGTTTCCGGACCATTATTTCTTTTCCGGAAACGCAAGCACCGCCCTGACACTATCCCTGCCGTTTGACACGGTGAGGGATATGCCCAGCTTTTTGGCATAATAAGAGGCAATATAGAGTCCCAGTCCATGGCTGTCTTTTCCCGGAACCGAACCTGCCCCGTGGTTCCCGCCCACAAAAGGTTCAAATATATGGTCCAGCAGCTCCCCTGGAATCCTGACACCGAAGTTTTCTATCCTGATTTCTTTATCCTCGCCCTCCACGGTGATCTGAATCCGGCCTCCGTCCGGTGTATATTTTACGGCATTGGACAGAAGATTATCCAGAATCTGCACCATCACAGCCTCGTCCGTATCCATGGTCAGCTTCCCGTTTTCCGTCACATCCAGGGAAAGCCGTCTGTCAGCCAGCTCCACCTGGTAGGACTGCAGGCTCTGTTCAAGCAGTCTTCCTGCGTCTTCCGGATGGATTCTGATATTTTCCGTACAGCGGTTCAGATACAAAATTTCCTCCACCATCTTCCGCATGGACAGAAGCTGCTCCTTCACCCGGGGCAGATATTCCTTTGTATCCCTGTATTTTCCAATCTCGTTTATCATCCCATCCACCAGCAAAAGGGCGGCGGCTATGGGTGTCTTCAGCTGGTGGGAAGAAGCCCTGAGAAAAACTTCCTGGCGCTTGTTTTCTTCCTCCAGTTCCTGGTTTTTCTCCTCTAATTTCTGATATCCCTTTCTGATCTGCCGGTAGAGATCATCCAGGGTATCTGCCAGCATCCGCACTTCATCTTTTTTCCCCTGCCGGTTTTCCGGAATTCTCCTGCCCGCGAAGTCATGTCCTGATTTCATCTGTTCCGCATGGGCCACCAGCTCTATGACAGGTCCCACAATTCCCCTGGAATACATCCGGGACGACAAAAGCACCACCAGAAGAATGACGGCAGCCAGCATGGGAAGGCTCTGCAGTACCACCGGCCTGATTTCGTCCGCCTCGGGCGCCACCGCGGGAAGCAGGGAAAAGACCAGACGGTTTTCGTCACATTCCACCGCAATGTAATTGGTATACCGGTTGTTGGAATCCTCTATGCTCATTTCAAAGATTACAAAATCGTCAAGATAGGAATGCATTTTCACCGACTCATGGTAAAACTCGTTTCCCATATCCCTGACATACAGCTGGCTGATACTGAAGGGCAGGGCCGTATTCTCCCGCATCGTTTCCCGGAACATCTCCATCAGTCTCTCCGCATCTTCTTCCAGTACCGCCGCATCTTCTCTCCTCACCTGCCCTGCGGAGGCCTGCTGTCTGAATCTGTCCAGGATTTCCTGCAGCCTCCGGTCCCTGACAGTGACATTCATGGAAAAAGCCTTTCCGGTGACCAGGAAGCTGTTTCCTTCCATGGGAATGTCCACGGAAATACAGGCGGTGGCATTTTTTACCCGGATGCCTTCGTATGTGTGGTTTTCCATATAAGACCGGTGCTGCTCCCGAAGCGAATTCAGATTCTGCTCCATCACATAATCCACATAAAGGGACGGCAGCATATACATAAAATAACCAGTCAGGAACAACAGCATCACTCCCGCCAATGCCATGCTGTAGCATAAATTTTTCTGTCCCAGCCGCATAAACCTGCCCTCCTTCCGGATTACCTTTCTGCCCCTTCCGCGTCAAACTGATATCCCACCCCGATGACTGTCTTGATACAGTTTACAGGCAGTTTCTTCCGGAGATTTTTCACATGGGCATCAATAATCCGGTCATTTCCGATATAGTCCTCATTAAAAATACACAAGATGAGCTGCTCTCTCGTAAACACTCTGTCCGGTTCCCTGTAAAGTGTCTGCAGCAGCAGATATTCACTGAGGGTAAGAGGCAGGCGCTCTTTCCGGTATAGGGCGCAGAAGGCCTTTTCCTGCAGCACCAGTCCCATAGCCTTCTCTTTCTCCTCTTCCGCGCCCCCTGATGTGCGGCGCAGAATCGTCTCCATGCGCTTTAACAAAATAATCGGGGAAACCGGTTTGATCACATAATCGTCCGCATAAAGATTAAACGCTTTCACCTGGGTCTGCTCATCCTCCAGGGCAGTCAGCATGATCACCGCCGTCTTTTTGTGGTTTTTATGTATGAATTCCAGCACCGCAAACCCATCTGCTCCCGGCACACAGATATCCAGCACCGCAATGTCAAATTCCTGCTCTCCCAGAAGTTCCAGTGCCCTGTCGCCCCGCTGGACCGCAGTTACCTGATATCCCGATATCAGCATATACTCCGTCAGTACTTCCCGGATGGTAGGCTCGTCCTCCAAAAATAATACTTTTGTCTCCATTTTACTTCCCCCTGAGCCGTTTTAGAGATTTTTTGGTCATTCCGCCGCTTCTGTTACGAATTAAGGACAGCACATGATCGCCAATCATGTTTTTTGTCCATTCGGCCTCTTCTGTTGTGAAATTAGGATAGTATATTATAGCATATGAAGATGAAGATCCTGTGAAGATGGCATAAATTGCCCATGACATTCTGAATGTTTTACGGATTAATTTTCCCTCGTTGTCACAATATCGAGATTGCGTTCAAAAGTATTCGTGGAAAAGGAAGATGGCACCTCTCCGTTGATGAGAATCTGCACTTTGTTGACATTGCTCAGTTCCACCAGGGAATTCACAATGGCATACACAGACACATCCGTGGACACATTGTTCACCACCGTGAGAAAATTTTCGTCCAGATTCACATAACAAATCCCATCTTTGGTAGTAATATTGACTATTTTCGTATTCGGGTTTACGGAAGGATACAGTCCCTCCACCCTTCCGCTGGGGCCCGCAATCAGTTCCTCCACCACAAAACGCTCCATCGGCGTGTTGGTGGAGTAATGCTTTTCCCGGTCTGCCGCAATCAGGTTCGCACCGTTTTCGTCTGCAAAATAAAGCCTCACCTTAGCCAGTTCATAGGTGTTGATCTCATTTCCATCATTATTGATAAACTGATCCGCATTCATCCAGCCAACGGCCCTGCCCTTGCTGTCATTGAGCGGATTTCCATCCACGGTTATGGTCACAAAGCGAATCTGCGGAATCTGGGTCAGGGTACGCACAATGGAAGCCCGCACAAGCACCTCCGTGGTTGCGGATAGTTTGTAGTAGGACTCACTCACATTAATTTCCAGCATGCCCTCCTCCAGCTTCGTGCCCAGTACTTCAAATCCCATGGAAAGGGGCGCCTTGTATTCCAGCTTCTCCGGATCCGAGGAAAGACATTTTATCAGTTCCCGCATCTGCCATTCCGGCTCAGTGGCCTGCATATTATAAGGGTGCACTTCCACCTTCGTCTCCGAATTGCTCACATAATACACCTGAAAAATATTCTCATTCTCTTTCTTCTCCTGGGCGCAGGCAGTGAGAAATACCATGCAAGAAAATAAAACCAGTATCCCGAATATCTTTTTCATACCCTGCTCCTTTGCTTCTATGCTGCAATACGGCCCGGATGCCGCTTTCCTTCGTCCCGTATGTACCCCGAAAATATCCCCTTTCCTCCCGGAAATCACAGCGGTCCGGCTGCGCCCCCGGTACCGGCCGGGTCTTTTCAGCCTCCGGCGCAAATCTTTTTCAGCCTCCGGTCACGCCGCTCAAGGGTATTTTCACCGCAAAACATGACCCTTCCCCCTCCACGCTGGTCACCGTGATGGCGCCCCTGTGCATCAGAACCGCACTTTTGGTTATGGCAAGTCCCAGACCGGTGCCTCCGATTTCCCTGGAGTGGGATTTATCCACACGGTAAAACCTCTCATAAATATGTGATAATGCGTCTTCCGGTATTCCCAGTCCGGAATCACTGACTTTAAATGTGAAATACTGATGGTCCGCATCCAGCTCCACCTTTACCCAGCCATGTTCCTTATTATATTTCACGGCGTTTTCCACCAGGTTCGTCATAACCAGCGTCATTTTCACTTCATCCACCGCGGCCGTCACGGGACGCATGCTTTCAAAGACCAGCTCCACATCCTTTTTCCTTGCAAGGGGCCTTAACCGCTTGAGAATCAGTTCCGCCAGTTCATTGATATTCACGGAGGAAATATTCAGTTCATGGGCCTTCTTATCCATTTTCACCAGGGCCAGCAAATCCGTGATAATCTGATTTTCCCGGTCGATCTCCGACACAATGTCTTCCATAAACTCCCGGTACAGTTCCGCCGGCGCGTCCACCTGCACAAGAAGGGAATCTGCCAGCACCTTGATGGCTGCCATGGGAGTCTTCAATTCATGGGACACATTTTCCACAAACTCCTGCCGGGAATTGTCCAGCGCCCGCATCCGCGCCAGCAGCTGGTTGAATGCATCCACAATATGAATGGTTTCCGCGTAATCCGGCACGGAAATACTCTCGTCACTGTATCCCGCGCTCACCTCATTGATAGCCTCGGACACACGGTTAAAGGGCCGCGTCAGTATGATGGACAAAACCACTGCCATTGCCACGGCCACCACCACCATCAGGTTCTGCACCAGCACGGACTTCCGGTTCAGCACCTCCAGCGTGGCCACTATGCTCTCGTTGGAAATGCTGGTGAGCATAACCCCCACGATCTCACTGGAATCCACGGTGGCATCAATAATCGGGGTAGTCATCTCGATATATCCGTGATCCTTGTCGTAATTGGAAGTATTCACTCCCTGGAAACAACGGATGACCTCCTCGGAAATAATGGTTTTCCCTTCGCTGATGTCATAGGTATCCTTTACCACTCTCAGGCCGGAATCAATGATCATGACACGGCCCTCATACAGGTTCGAGATCATCTCCAGTTCCGCGTTGATCACGTCCCTGGACACACTGCTGCTGTAGCCTTCCGGTTTCGTATTAAAATAGTTGTTGCTGATAAGGTGATTTCCCACGATAATCAACTGGTTCTGGACATTGGAAATCCTCTGTTGGACGGAATGGTCCTCATAATTGTCCAAAATTCCGTACCGGACAATCACGCTGGGAATAAATCCCGCCGCCAGCACTATGATAAAGATGCGCGCCTGCAGGCTCCGCAAAGAAAGGAGACGCTTCAGCTCTCCGAAAATATTATTCATCATTGATATCCCCATACGCCGGAAAGCCGGACTTTCCCTCTGCCGCCCACAGGCGCGGAGTCCGGCTGTGCCGCGGAATCCATCCTGTATTATACATTCTGGAAATAGTATCCCACTCCCCATTTCGTATGTACATACTGGGGCTCGCTGGGATTGGATTCAATCTTCTCTCTCAGTCTTCTGATATGTACGTCAACGGTACGCACATCTCCCGGATAATCCGCTCCCCACACCAGGCGCAGGAGCTTTTCGCGGCTGTAAACCTTATCCGGATTCAGCATCAGCAGTTCCAGCAGCTCAAACTCTTTGGCCGTGAGACTGATCTCTTTCCCCGCAATGAAGGCCCTCCTGCTCTCACAGTCCAGACGCATGTCGCCACTTTCCACAGTTCTGGCAGACGGCATTTCCCCCATGATACGCTTCGGCTCCGTCCGGCGCATAATGGCCTTGATCCGGGCTTTTACCTCCAGAATGTTAAAGGGTTTCGTAATATAATCATCCGCCCCGTACTCCAGGCCCAGAATCTTGTCCATATCCTCCCCCTTGGCCGTGAGCATGATGATGGGCACGGCGGAAAATTCCCGGATCTGCTGGCAGACCTCAAAGCCGGTCTGCTTTGGCAGCATCACATCCAGAAGAATGATGTCATACTGATTGTTTCTGGCATATTCCAGCGCTTCCTCCCCATCATAGGCACAGTCTACCTCCATGCCCTCGTGTTCCAGGCTGAAACGGATTCCTTTCACAATCAGCTTTTCATCATCTACTACCAAAACTTTCTTCCGCGCCATCTTCAAATCCATCCTTCATTTTTACTTGACCGTGATCATGTCACGGATCTTTTCGTAAGCCGCCGTCTTGATGCCCGGTACCTTCATAATATCCTCACAGTTCTCAAAGGGACCGTTTGCCTCTCTGTAAGATATGATATCGGCCGCCTTGCCCTCACCCACTCCGGGTAAGGTACACAGGGCGGCGCTGTCTGCCGTATTGATATTCACAAGCCCCGGCTCTCCTTCCCCGGCAACAGGATTCACCGCTTCCTCCTCCGTGGGAAAATAGAGCATCTGTCCGTCTGTGACCCAGTCTGCCAGGTTCACGGCGGTGCGTCCCGCGTCTTCCCGGAAACCTCCTGCCGCCCGCAGCGCATCCTCCGCCCTGCTCCCCCCAGGAATCTCCACCACCCCCGGACTGACCACGGCTCCGCAGACATAGACGCTGATGGACTGGTCTTCCGCCGTTTCCGGGGTATGGGATTGCGGCTCTTCCTCCTTAGTCTCTCCGGGAATGATTTCCTCCTGTCCCCGGATGCCGCCCATGAAAAGATCTTCTCCCCTTTCACCGCAGCCTCCTGAAAACAGGCACACACATACCCAGCACAACACTGTCAAAAATATTCTTTTTTTCATCATAGTCCCTTTCTCTTTTTTTCAAAAGCAAAAGGGATTGCCTCTCTATGCTGATATCTTTTATTGTATCGGAATCAAAAGTTTTTTACAAGTGGCTTTTCAAAATCTTTCAAAAAATTAAGCGGTCTGCTTCTTTTATCGTTCTGTGGAAATATTTTATTCCAAAAAACATTTATTTCCACTTGAAAATTATGATGCCTGCCACTGCCAGCGCCATCCCCGCCAGCTTGCGCCATTCCCAGGGCTGTTTCTCCACGCCGAACCACCCCAGCAGTTCAATGATATAAGCCACCGCCAGCTGGGCCACCACAATCAGCATGACCGCCTTGGCGGGTCCCAGCATATCCATGCTTTTGATGACCGTATAGGTGATAAAGGCGCCTATGGCACCTCCCAGAAGCATGTATTTGGGCTGTACCTGGAACACCTGCAGGGGATTACTCCGGTCCGTGAAAAGCCAGGCGCCGAAGCAGACGGCCAGCGCCGTCAGCTGCACAAAAGCGCTGGCGGTCCAGATGCTGGAGGACTTGGTCACCTGGGTATTGAACACTCCCTGGATACTCATCAGGGCTCCTGAAATCAAAGCAATAAAAAAACCAATCATGGGTTACACCTTCCTTTCCGAGGTTTCCTCTTCAGTGTATCCCATGATTGGAAAAATATGCATGTAAGCCTTTACTGTCTCCCCGCATTTACCTGTGCGGCAATCTGATCTCCCAGTTCCTGTACAAGCGCCGTCACATCCGCGCCGTTCCAGACCCTGGAAAACAGTCCCTCCAGCTGAAGCCAGTAATTTCCCGTCTCCAGCATCTTGGGCAGGGGCACGCTGCCGGCATACTCCGTCTTGAACACCTGCAGCAGTGCATTGTCTTTTTCCGTGTTCAGGCTGGACGCCACCTTTCCCGTCATATCGTACAGGGAAGAGGCATATTCCCCTGCCAGGTAAGACGCAAAACGGTTGGCCAGCTCCCTGTGCCCGGAATAGCCGTTCACCGCCACCGCAGTGGTCACCGACATGGTGCGGCTCAGAAGTTCCTCACTGACATGGGGCAGCTTTGCGATCCCGTACGCAAAACCCAGGCTGCCTTCGGCTTCCGCCTCCTCCAGTCTCTTTACCACATCCGTGGTACCGATGGTGAAAACATACTTTCCCTGGCAGAACTCCTCCACCACGGACTCATATGCCACCGTGTCCGCTTCCATGGAGAAAAACTGGTTCAGCGCCTTGTACACTTCCAGGCACTGAATGGTCTGGGGATTATTGATGTCCACCTTCTGGGGGTCATCACCGCTGTCCCCTCCCACAATCATATAATTGCCCACCAGCCAGTAATTGTAAAAGATATCCGATACATCCCATTTCATGACGCCTTCCGCCCCCAGGGGCACATCAAAGGTATCCGCAAAATTCAGAATGTCATCTATTGTCTCCGGAACGGCCTCCCCATAATACTGCTCCGTCAGGACCGCCAGCTGTTCCTCGTCCACGGCAATCCCATCCGTGTCTTCCGGATTCTCGTCCAGCTCCCCGGCATTCAGCAGTTCCTTCATGGCTGTCTGGGATGCCCATTCCGCCAGATACGTCTCATTGTAAACCAGGGCGCTGGTTTCAAAAAACAGGGGATAGGCCACCAGTTTTCCCTGATAAGACACTGCGGAAAGCGCTGCCGGGGGAAAATTTGTTTCATTGCAGATGTTTTCCGGATCCTGGACCATTTCTGCCAGCCCCGCCAGATAGGCTTTTTCCAGGGAATCATGGCTCACCAGATACGCGTCCGGTACCTGGTCGGAACTTACGGAAGCCTGGTTCAGCGCCTCCAGGTATTCGCTGTCGGACGCCAGCACCGGAATCACCCGCACATTCTCTTTCTCTCCGAAAGAGACGGCCGCACTGTTGAGAAAATTCGTCATATTTTCATCGGAATACCAGAAATATATGGTCTCTTTTCCGGCCGACAAAGGGGTAAAGCCTTCTGTCCCTTCCGTATCCCCTGCCTCCGGAAAACCTATGAACAAAAGCGCTGCCGTCATGGCCAGTATGGCGGCGGCAGCCGTCAGTCTTTTTTTCAAATGCATACCCACTCCTTACACATCCGAATCTCACGCCTGCCCATCCGGATCGCCCTGCGTGCAGACCTGTTCCAGACAGCTGTCCAGAATGTCGGCCATCTCGTCAATATTTGCTTTCGAGATCACAAGGGATGGAAGGAAGCGAATCACATTCTGCCCCGCATTAATCAGCAGCAGCCCTTCCTCCAGGGCCCTGTCGATAATCTCCCCCACCGGACGGTCAAACACCAGTCCCTGCATCAGTCCCAGTCCCCGCCGCTCCAGAATACAGTCATACCTGTCTTTCAGCTGATCCAGACATTTTTCCAGATAGGGTGCCGTCTCCCTCACATGTTCCAGCACAGACTGGGTTTCAAACAACTCCAGCATTTTTTCCACCGCCGCGCAGGCCAGGGGATTGCCGCCGTAAGTGGTTCCGTGATCCCCTGCCCCAAGGGACCTTTCGGCCACCTTCTCCGTCATCAGAAACGCCCCCACCGGGACACCGCCGCCCAGCGCTTTCGCCGTGGTCATAATATCCGGTTTTACCCCGTAGCGCTGCCATGCGTAGAAATAGCCCGTTCGTCCCATGCCGCACTGAATCTCGTCCAGAATCAGGAGAATATCCCTCTCCTGGCAGAGGGCTTTCACTTCCTTTAAGAAAGTCTCTTCGGCGGGAATGACACCGCCCTCCCCCTGAACCGTTTCCATGATGATGGCGCAGGTTTTATCCGTCACCTGCTTCCTGACACTCTCCATGTCATTCAGATCTGCAAACCGTATATTTCCTATCATGGGTTCAAACGGCCCCCGGTACTTCTCCGTTCCGGTCACGGACAGCGCCCCGAAGGTCCTGCCATGGAAGGAATGGTTCATGGCGATGATCTCGTGATCCGTGCTGCCGTCTTTCAAAAAGGCGTATTTCCGCGCCGCCTTGATGGCTCCCTCCACGGCTTCCGCACCGGAATTGGTAAAGAACACCCGGTCCATGCCGGAAGCTGCCTTCAGCTTCTTCGCCGCATTGATGGCCGGAATATTGTAATAATAGTTGGAAGTGTGTATCAGCCTGTCGATCTGCGTCTTCAGGGCCTCGCTGTACTCCTTATTGTGGTACCCCAGGGCAAACACCCCGATTCCCGACACAAAATCCAGATATTTGATTCCTTCCAGGTCGTAGAGATAGACTCCTTCCCCCCGCTCCAGCACAATCTGATAACGATTGTAAGTGTGGAGCAGCGCCTGTTCCGCTTCTTCGATATATTCCTGCATATTCATGTTTTCCACCATTTCCGCGCTGCTTTTGCGCATATACTAGTCAGTTCCCAAATTATTCCGGTTCCCCGTCATCCACAATGGCGGTTCCGATTCCCTGCCTGGTGAAAATCTCCAGCAGCAGACAGTGGGGAATCCTGCCATCCAGAATATGGACCCGGTTTACGCCATTGCGCACTGCCGCCGTACAGTTATGCAGCTTGGGCAGCATGCCGCCTCCCACAAAGCCTCCCGAGATCAGTTCCTCGGCCTGGCTTGCGGAAATTCTGGAGATAAAACCTTTTTTCTCCTTAAAATCTTTATAAATCCCCTCAATATCCGTCAGGAACGCCAGCTTTTCCGCCTTCACCGCCCTGGCTATGGCGCAGGCCGCGTCATCCGCGTTGATATTGTAAGTCTGAAATCCGCAGTCCAGCCCGATGGGAGCCACAATGGGAAGAAAATCCTTCTCCAGAAGGTCGTAAAGTACCTTGGGATTCACTTCCGTGATCTCTCCCACATACCCGATATCCTGTCCGTCGGCATACTTTTTTTCCACCTGCAGAAGCCCGCCGTCCTTGCCGCTGACACCCACGGCCTTCACACCCAGCTCCTGCACCATGGTCACCAGGTCCTTATTGACCTTGTTGAGAACCATCTCCGCAATCTCCATGGTCTCCTCGTCCGTCACGCGCAGTCCGTTCACAAAAGAGGATTCCTTGCCCACTTTGCCCACCCAGCGGCTGATCTCCTTTCCGCCTCCGTGTACAATAATGGGCTTGAACCCCACCAGCTTTAAAAGGGTCACGTCCTTTATGACATTTTTCTGAAGTTCCTCATTGCTCATGGCGCTTCCGCCGTATTTCACCACAATAATCTTGCGGTTAAACCGCTGGATATAGGGCAGGGCCTCAATGAGGACCTCCGCCTTCTGCAGTACTTTCTCCATGTCCTTTTCCATGGTCCGTTCTTTCCTTTCCGTCCGAAACTGTCTTTGTCATTCCCCGCTCCGGAGCCTGCTTCCCCTTTTGCCCGTCTTTACGAAAAACCCCGGAATTTCAGCTCCGGTAATCCGCATTGATTCTCACATAGTCATAGCTCAGGTCACAGCCCCAGGCAACGGCTTCCTGGTCTCCCATATGCATGTCCACAAGCACCGTGACTTCCGGGCCGGAAAGAATCTGCGTGGCTTCCTCCTCGCTGTAATCGCATGCCACACCGCCGCCGTAAATCTGTATCCGCCTGTCCCCGGCCTGAAAAAACAAATCCACATTCTCCGGGTCAAACTGTGCCCCCGAATATCCCAGGGCACAGAGAATCCTGCCCCAGTTGGCGTCATGGCCGAAGATGGCCGCCTTGGTCAGGGAGGAACAGATGACGGACTTGGCCAGCTTCCTGGCATCTTCCCTGGACGCCGCGCCTGTGACCCTGGTCTCGAACAGCGCCGTGGCGCCCTCCCCGTCTCCCGCCATCTTCCTGGCCAGGAATGTGGTCACCTCATGCAGTGCCTCACAAAAGATGTGGTAGTCGGCTCCCTCCGACACAATTTCCTCATTGTCCGCAAGGCCGTTTGCCAGAATCAGCAATGTGTCATTGGTGCTGGTGTCCCCGTCCACGGAGATCATGTTGAAGGAATCCACCACATCCTCCCCCAGGGCTTTTCGCAGCATTTCTTTGGATATCTTTACGTCCGTGGTAAGAAATCCCAGCATGGTACACATATTGGGATGAATCATGCCCGAGCCCTTACACATGCCGCCCAGGGTCACGGTTTTCCCGCCGATCTCAAACGTCACGGCCACCTGTTTTTCCTTTGTATCCGTTGTCATAATGGCCTTCGCCGCATCCAGCCCGGCCTCCTGGCTGTCCGATTTCTGCGCGGCCAGTTTCCGGATTCCCTCCAGCATTCTGTCCACGGGCAGCTGCATGCCAATGACGCCGGTGGATGCCACCAGCACGGAATCCGCCGGTATTCCCAGCGCCTCTCCCGCGCACCTGCTCTCCGCCTCACAACAGTCCATCCCCGCTTTTCCCGTGCAGGCATTGGCAATGCCGGAATTGACTACCACTGCCTGGACAAAAGGGGACTCTTCCACAATTTTCCGGTCCCAGAGCACAGGGGCCGCTTTCACCACATTTGTGGTGAAGGTTCCCGCCGCCACACAGGGCACGGTGCTGTAAATCAGAGCCATGTCCTTACGGTTTGCATATTTTACTGACGCTTCCACACCTGCCGCCTGGAATCCCCTTGCCGCAGTCACGCCGCCCTCAGTCCTTTTCATGTCTTTCCTCTTTTCTCCTCTTACTTGTTAAATGCCGTGATATTGGCTTCATTCAGGGTGAAATCATAATAATTCAGATCTTCCCTCCTGGTCCAGCCGATACGGTTCCAGAAAGCGTTTCCGATATCGTTGGCCGTGAAGGCAATCAGGCTCACTTTATTGATCTGCTCCGCCTCCAGCGCCTTCATGCAGTGCACTACCATGGCTTTTCCGATACCCTTTCTGCGCCAGTCCTCCCTGACGCACACATGATACAGACTGCCCCGCCTGCCGTCATGCCCGCACAGGATTCCTCCCACGATAGTCCCCTCCCGGTCTGCCGCCACCACGCTTGTGGACGGATTCCTTTTCAGAAAGCGTTCCACCCCTTCCCTGGAATCGTCGATGCTGCGCATGGCAAATCCCCTGATGGTTCTCCACAAGGCATAAAGCCCTTCGTAATCCCCGCATGTCATTGTCCTGACGGTAAATGTCTGACTGTTCATTATTTTATCCTGTCTTTTCCTTTTTTTATAAATTTTATCCGGCAAAACAAGCATTTTTAGCTTACCATATTTTGGATACAGCGTCCAGTGTCTTTTACCGGATTTACGGCGGCCCGGAAAGGCTTTTTTCCGGCAGCCTGCCCGGTTACGGGAAGCAGGGCACTAACTCCAGCCCTTCACTTTCCTTCAGGCCAAACAGCAGGTTCATGTTCTGCACTGCCTGGCCGGCAGCGCCCTTCACCAGATTGTCCAGCGCCCCCATCATGATAATGCGCCCGGTCCTGGCATCTATGGCAAATCCGATATCCACGTAATTGCTGCCCTCCACCCACTTTGTCTCGGGGCATACGCCCTTTTCCTGCAGGCGGATAAACCTTTCCCCGCCGTAATACCGTTCATAGACTGCCTGTATTTCCTCATAAGATGGCAGGGTGCCGTCTTCTTTTCTGTTCAGATTCGCATATTCCGTCACCAGAATTCCCCTGTTCATGGGCATCAGATGAGGCGTGAAGCTGATGGTACACCTGCAGTTTCCCGCGTACCCCAGCTGCTCTTCGATCTCCGGCGTATGACGATGGCCCGCCACCCCGTAGGCCTTGATATTTTCGTTCACCTCGCAGAACAGATTGGGCACCTTCGCCCCCCGTCCGGCTCCGGATGTGCCCGATTTCGCGTCCACAATCAGGCTGTCCGGGTCTATCAGCCCCTCCTTCACCAGAGGATAGGCCGTCAGTATGGAGCAGGTGGTGTAGCATCCCGGATTCGCCACCAGCCGGGTATTCTCCGTGATCAGCCCCCGGTTGACCTCGCACAGTCCGTAGACGGCCTCCCGGATAAACCGGGGCGATTTGTGCTCTATCCCGTACCATTTTTCATAAACCGCCACGTCTTTGATACGGTAGTCCGCAGACAAATCAATGATTTTTACTTTTTCAAGAATTTCCTCCGTCAGAATTCCCGCCAGAAATCCCTGGGGTGTGGCCGTAAAAATCACATCAGCCTCCTCTGCCAGCTCCATAAGATTGTCATCCCGGCATACATCCTCCACAATCCGGAACATGTTCCGGTATACTTCATAATACTTCCGGTCAATATAGCTGCGGGAACCATACCATACAATCTCCGCCTCTTTGTGATTTGCCAGAAGACGCACAAGTTCGCCTCCCGCATATCCCGTTGCACCGATAATCCCTGCTTTTATCATCTTTCTCCCCATTTCCGCACAGCTTTTTGCGCAATGTCTTAACGGCCCGGAAAAAGGCCTCTCCTGCGCTTATTCCGGGCGGTATCTTATGTAAGTATAGCACTTTCTGCATAAATGTCCACAACTTTTTATTTTTATGCATTATTTTTTAAAAATCTGCATAATTATTCATTCATAGGACAGCTGCGCCGGCCATCCCATGTTCCCGGCCCTCTCAGACCCGGTAAAAGGAGGACCAGGCCATTCTGCCGTCCTTATCCGCAAGCTCTATCCGCACCCAGTGGTCCTGGGGCTTGATCTGGAAGGAGGCCCCGCAAACGCCCTCTCCTGCCACCGCCCGGTCCGGTTCCCAGATCCAGTCCGTGAAAAAGGCAATGCTTTTCACCGGCGTGGATGTGACATGAATCATGTTCCCTTCCCTGGCCACATGAAACAAAGGCCCCTGGGTGGCGTAAAAATCTCCCTTCCTGAGGCTTTCCAGAATGGCGTCCCGGCTCAATTCCCGGGCCTGCACCATGATCCAGGAACCGGTCTCATCTCCCTGATAGTGGTGGGCATCGTCCGCCGCCATGCAGGGCAGAAAACATCCCAGATTTGCCATGTCATCCAGAAAAATGCCGGAATACGGACGGCAGTTCCAGGGGATTCCCGATGTGGTGTTATAAATCTCACAGCCTTCCAGTCCCTTTAGTCCCATGGCTTGTTCCGCCCGGTTCATGGACCATGCCGGGTGCGCCAGAATGGCCATGCCCCCTGCCTCACGGATGCTGTCAATAATCGTCTGGGCTTTTGGCCTGGGCGTCTTCTCCAGCTGCGGCTCCCTTTCCATGCCCACTCCCACAATATGGTAAATCCCCTCTTTCAGATCCGCCCCGTTATCATACTCTGCTCCGGAAAGCATCAGAAATCCTTCCTCCTGCCAGGACTTTCCCATATGCCAGTGGTCGGTAAGCGCCAGAAAGTCATAGCCCTTCTCCCGGTAAACCGCAACCGCTTCCTCCGGCGTCTTCTGCCCGTCCGAGCAGGTGGTGTGCATGTGCAGATTCCCCTTATACCACTGTTTTCCCTCTTGATCCGTAAACATAACCGCTCCTTCCTCCTGATAATGAATCATTCCTGTCCGTGGCTTTTTACAGGACGGTGCCTCCGGGTGTCCCCGCACGCACTTTCCTGCCCCCGGACCCCAAGCGCCCAAACCGGCGTCCCATGCCCATTTGCCGTGCATAATATCATGATTACCGGCCGTCCGGCCAATTGTAACGTATTCACTATATCACATGGAATCATTTTTTCAAGAGGAAACTGTGAATGTGATTCTGATCGCCAGAGGGGATTTATCCCACAGAATCGAGTACGCCGCGCGGGGCGCGTGCTGCTTTCGCTGCTGATTTCCTTACGCGCCCCTGTTCAATCTAGTAGGGGAATGCCCTTCTCCACTACCCGCCGCGCGGGGCGCATGTTGCGTCAGCAACTATTTTCCTTACGCGCCCCTGCGCACAAAAAGAAGAGGTGCCTTACGTCTATCGGAAGGCACCTCTTACCACAAGAGCATTATGGATGTGATGGAAGGCGAAAAACCTTTCCCCCCGGGAACCGGATCCTGCCCGCTAAAGCGTTATCGTCCAAAGGAACGCAAAGCTTTTCCTACTTTTCCGTTTTCCCTAAAATCTTTAACACATAATCCGTGTATAGGCCGGCACCAATGAGAATCCCCTCCTCGTCCAGGTCATAGTTGTCCGCATGCTGGGGTTCCATGGTATCCGGCTTTTCCGGATTGCCCGTTCCCACATAGGCATATGCGCCGGGAACCCGCAGCAGATATTCCGCAAAATCATCTCCCGCCAGGGAAGGCTTTCTGGGAATCACATGCTCCTGCCCCACAATCCGGGCTGCCACGGCAGCCGCTTCCCTGCACACTTCCCCGTCATTCACCAGGGGGGATGCAAAATCTTCAAATTCCGTCTCTGCTTCCACCCCATGGGCTTTGCCCATCTCCTGCGCCATCTCCCGTATCCTGCCGTTGACAAACTTCCTGGTTTCCTGGGTAAAGCACCTGGTGGTGCCCTCAATCCGGGCATTTCCCGCAACGATATTGTAGGAATCCCCCGCCTGCAGGACGCCGATTCCCACCACCACCGTGTCCATGGGGTCCGTCTGTCTGCTGACAATGGACTGCAGGGCATTCACTATCTGGACGGCAGCGTAGAGAGCGTCCGATCCCAGGTGCGGCGTGGAAACATGGGCGCTTTTTCCCTTTACCCGAATGGTAAAATGATCCACCGATGCGTTTACCGGGCCGGCGCTTATCCCCACGCTGCCTACCGGAATATTGGAAGCCACATGTATCCCGAACACCCTGTCCACCCCTTCCAGCAGTCCCTCATTGATAAAAATCCTGGCCCCCTGGCCGAATTCCTCCCCCTGCTGGAAGAAAAGCCGGACGCATCCGTCCAGTTCTTCCTCCCGCTCCTTCAGGACCGCCGCCGCCCCCAGAAGAGCCGCCGCATGGCCATCATGCCCGCAGGCGTGCATCACCCCTTCACAGGCAGAGGCATAGGGAACCTGTTTCTTGTCCTGTATCCTGAGCGCGTCAATATCTGCCCGCAGAACAACTGTTTTTCCCTTTTTTTCCCTGCCGATTACCCCCAGGACGCCTGTTTCCCCCACCCTTCTGTGCGGGATTCCAAGAGAATCCAGTTCTTCCTCAATGCGCTTTGCAGTGCGGAATTCCTGCATACTCACCTCCGGATGCTTATGAAAGTCCCGTCTCAGGGAAATGATTTTTTCCCTCTGTTTTTCAATATATGGCTGCAGCATAGCGGCGCCTCCTTCTTCTGTTTTGCATCTCCTGCCCGGTACTTTTCCACCACGGCAGCCGGAACCCCCGGCAGAATCTGTTCCTCCTGCCTGCGGCACGCCTTCCCCTTACTTCCATGCGGGAAGATATGCCCCTTTATAGACTTCCTCCAATACTTTCTCTACTTCCGCCGTCTGGTAAGCCGCCAGGATTTTCTGATAAACTTCATTGTCTTTTTCCTCTGTCCTTGCAACCAGCACATTGATGTAGGGATTGTCGCTGCCCTCCTGCACCGTCTCCAGATAAATGGCGTTCTCCAGGGGATATAAGCCGTTGCTGACCGCATGGGAACCGTTGATGATAGCTGCCGCCACGTCCGGCAGAAGGCTGGGCGTGTTGGCGGCCTTCACTTCCACAAACTCCAGGTTCAGCGGATTGTCCGTGATGTCGGCCAGAACGGGCGTGTACCCTGCCGCCGGGTCCACCTTGATCAGGCCTGCCGCCTCCAGTACCTTCAGGGACCGTCCCCCGTTGGTGGCGTCATTGGGAATGGCAATTTTGTCCCCGTCCTTCAGTTCCCCCACATCCGAAATCTTGTCCGAATACAGCCCCAGGGGCGCAATGATGGTCTCTCCTATGGCAGTCAGTTCCAGCCCCTTATCCTGGATTTCATTGTTCAGAAATGCGTAATGCTGGAAAGAATTCAGATCGATCTCCCCATCTGCCAGCGCCTGGTTGGGTATGGCATAATCGGAAAACTTCACCAGTTCCAGCTGAATGTTTTCTTTGGCCAGGGCTTCCACCACCGGTACCCACTGTTCATTGTCCTCGCCCACCACACCCAGTTTCACCGTGACCGTACCCGGATCCCCGGACGCTTCCTCTGCTTTCGTGCCGCATCCTGCCAGTAAAGATATCCCCAGCAATGCTGCCCCCAGCAATGTGACTGTTTTTTTGACTGTCTGATTTCCTTTTCTCATGTTATTTTCCTCTCTTCTTTTTATCGTTTTTTTTGAAATGATATAATGTACGGGGCAAAAGGCATTCCTGCCCCTGTGATGCCATGTTTTTCTCAGTGACTTGTCTTCCGGATAATGAGATTGCCGATTCCCTGAAAAATCATCACCACCGCCAGCAAAATAACCACTGTCACATAGGTTACATCCGTCTGGTTCCGCTCATGCCCGTAGCGAATGGCGAAGTCTCCCAGTCCCCCTCCTCCCACGGCCCCGGCCATGGCAGTAAGCCCCATGAGGCTGATCAGTGTGATGGTGGTTCCCCTGGTCAGTGCGGGAATGCTTTCTTTCAGGTAGACCCGGAACAAAATTCCCACCGGCGAGGTTCCCATGGCCGCGGCCGCCTCCACCAGTCCGTCGTCCACCTCGGCCAGGGCCGTCTCCACCTGTCTCGCAAAAAAGGGCACGGTGCCGAAAATCAGGGGCAGTATGGCTCCCTTGGTACCGATGGCGGTCCCTGCCACCGCCCTTGTAAGGGGAATCAGGCTGGCCAGCAGAATCACGAAAGGAATGGAGCGGAACACATTGATCAGTTTGTCCAGCACATTGTATACAACAGAATTTTCAAGCACGCCTCCCCGTCTGGACGCAATCAGAATCACGCCTACCGCCAGCCCCAGCACAAAGGAAATGATTCCCGACAATCCCATCATATATAAAGTCTGTCCTGTACATTTCCACAGTTCCGGCAGCTTATCCATCACATTGGGAATCAGTTTTTCAAGTATCACTTCCATCTTTTAACACCTCCACCGAAATATTTCTGTCATTTAAGTACCGGATTGCGCCTTCCATGGCCTCCGGGGTCCCGTTTGCGATGATCACGGTTCCTCCCAGGGGCGCCTCCCCGATAATCTCTATGTTGGCAAAAATAATATTGCAGTCCAGGTCGAATTTCCGGGATATGCCGGAAATCAGGGACTCTGACACACTTTTTTCCAGATACTGCAGCTTCAGCAGTTTTTCGCCGGGAGCCAGTTTCACCACCGGGGAATCTTCCTCCAGCAGTTCATACACTTTCCGCAGCACGGACGTGGTATTGATAAAGGCTTTGGTGATAGGCTGCGCGGGATTGGCAAACACCTCAAACACTTCCCCCTCCTCCACCACATTCCCCTGGTCCATGACAGCCACCCTGTCGCAGATTTCCTTGATCACGGCCATTTCATGGGTGATCATCACTATGGTGATTCCCAGCTGGGCATTCAGCTGCTTTAACAGTTTCAGAATGGAATGGGTTGTCTGGGGATCCAGCGCGCTGGTGGCCTCGTCGCACAGCAGCACTTTCGGATCCGTGGCCAGGGCCCTGGCGATAGCCACTCTCTGCTTCTGTCCCCCGGAAAGCTGGGAGGGATAGACATTCTCCTTATCTTCCAGGTCCACCAGTTTCAGCAGCGCCCTCACTTTCTTCCGGATCTCCTCTTTGTCCCTGCCCCGTCCCCTCAGGGGATACGCAATATTCTGGAAAACCGTTCTGGATCTGAACAGGTTGAAATGCTGGAAGATCATGCCGATATCCTTCCTGGCCTCCCGCAGTTCCCGGCCGCTAAGACCGGTCAGCTCTTTCCCGGCCAGCTTCACCTTTCCCTGTTCAGGTCGTTCCAGCAGATTCATGCAGCGCACCAGGGTGGACTTCCCGGCGCCGCTGAACCCGATTATCCCGTAAATTTCGTGCTCGGCTATGTGAAGGGTCACATTTCTGACAGCCTCCACCTGACCTTCCTTCATGGTAAATGTTTTTGTGATTCCTTCCAGTGCAATCATGACCGTTCTTCCCTCCTTGGTATGATACATGCAGCGGTGTGTCTTAAACGCTTCCTGATTATGAATGCCAAAACAGCGGTGTGGACAGATATCTGTCCCCGGAGTCCGGAAGCAGGGCCAGTATCACCTTTCCCTTATTTTCCGGGCGCTTTGCCAGAATTCCCGCCGCCTTCAGGGCCGCGCCCGAAGAAATTCCCACCAGAATCCCCTCACTTACCCCCAGAGACCTGCCTTCCGCAAAAGCATCCTCATCCTCAATTGTGACAACCTCGTCATAAATTTCGGTGTTTAACACCGCAGGCACAAAATTGGCCCCGATTCCCTGTATTTTGTGCATCCCGGCAGTGCCTTTTGTCAATACCGGGCTGGAAGCAGGCTCCACGGCCACGATTCTGATATCAGGGTTTTTGCTTTTCAGATATTCTCCCACACCGGTTATGGTCCCCCCTGTGCCCACCCCTGCCACAAAAATATCCACTTTTCCATCTGTCTGTTCCCAGATCTCCGGTCCCGTGGTCTCCCTGTGGATTCCGGGATTGGCCGGATTCTCAAACTGTCCCAGAATCACCGCGCCCGGTATGGCATCCCTCAGTTCTTCCGCTTTGGCTATGGCCCCCGCCATTCCTTTTGCCCCCTCCGTCAGCACCAGTTCGGCCCCGTATGCCTCCAGCAGCGTCCTTCTCTCCACACTCATGGTATCCGGCAAAGTCAATATCATATGGTATCCTTTGATGGCCGCCGCTGCGGCAAGGCCGATTCCCGTATTGCCTGATGTAGGCTCAATGACGGTGGCGCCGGGCTTTAGTATTCCTCTTTTTTCCGCGTCTTCTATCATGGCGGCTCCCACCCGGTCTTTCACCGACCCCGCCGGATTCAGGTATTCCAGCTTTGCCAGAATCACCGCATCCCCTATTCCGTTTTTTTCCATATAACGGTTCAGCTTCATCACCGGCGTCCTGCCGATCAGTTCCAGGGCGCTTTCCTTTATTTCACTCATCCTTCTCCCCTCCTGTTTTCTCATCTCAGGAATCCGCTCCCGGGGTGCACTCCCGGAAACTCTCTGTGGTCTCCCCGCGCGGGGCGCATGCAGCTTTCGCTGCTGATTTCCTTACGAGCCCCTGCGCAATCCAGTAGGGGTCCTTCTCCCCTGCCCGCCGCGCGGGGCGCTTGTTGCGTCAGCAACTATTTTCCTTATGCGCCCCTATGCAATCCAGCAGGGGTCCTTCTCCCCTGCTCGCCGCGCGCCCCGCCTGGCGGCATAATTCCAAGTGCGAAGAGTCGCACTTTGTGCACGGGCCTGCACAATCGAGTAGGGGAATGCTCTTCTCCACTACTCGCCGCGCGGGGCG
>CAJTLR010000053.1 GCA_910577185.1 uncultured Acetatifactor sp. | reverse complement strand
TCCAAAAACTTGACATGCGCAAAAGGCCGCGCCGGAATGGAGGTAATGAATTATGAGAAATGAAAGTAATGTCACTCTGGAACAGGATTCTTTTGTCACTGCCCATGGAAAATGCTGGCAGTTCGATGACTCGTACAAGGCGCGCATCGTTCTTGTGGACGGAACGGAGATTCCTTTTGAAAGTGCGGGGACCATTCGGAGAAGTCCTTTAAAAACCGGACTGGGCAAGGGCGAAAGCGTATCCTATTCAGATTTTGAGGGGTACGGAACACTTGCTTTCGAGACAAGAATTCTGCTCAATGACACCACTGCCTTTGTGGACTGCACTTTTGTTCCTGCGGACATGGCAGGGCTGTCAGTGAAAGAAGTCTGCTGGCCCGGTCCGCTGAAGGCGGATGAGGCAGGTTCTTATGCGGTGCTCAACACCATGCAGGGACAGCTGCTTCCCACCGACTGGCCCCAGCAGACCGGAGAAAAAATTCCCTTTGACGGCCAGATGGGTTCAGAGGCGGCATATATGCCCTGGTGGGGAGAGATTACACCGGAGGGCGGATATCTTTGCTACGTAAGGCAGAGCTGGGACAGCGCTTACACGATAGCACATCCTGCGGGAGGACCCACCCGTGTGTCCGTGCGGCATTTGCCTTCCCTGGGTAAGATGGGGTATGCCCGCACGGTGACTTACTGTTTTGTTCCCGGGGGCAGCGACTATGTGACGCTGTGCCGGCTTTACAGGGAAATTGCGGACGAGGAGGGAAGGCCCCGTACCCTGCGGGAAAAGGCGGCCCAAAATCCCAATGTGGAGAAACTTATCGGATGCTGCGTCATGCATGTGGAGGGCAAAACCCATGTGTCAGAAGGTTCCGCTTACTATAACAAAGAAAACCCGGAGAAAAATGACCGCCTGGTGCCTTTTGACCACTGGACAAAGCGGGTCAGACAGCTGAAGGAAATGGGAGTAGACCAGCTGTATCTGCATCTGGACGGCTGGGGTCAGCCCGGCTACGACAATCAGCATCCGGACTATCTTCCCCCCTGTAAGGAAGCCGGCGGCTGGGAAGGCCTGAAGGAACTGTCCGACACTATGCAGGAGCTGGGTTATATGTTCGGTGTACATGACCAGTACAGGGATTACTATCTGGACGCACCCACCTATGATCCGGACAATGCGGCCATGAGTGCGGACGGGACACTCTTTGAGCTTGCCCGCTGGGCGGGAGGTCCCCAGAATTATATCTGCGCATCCCTGGCGCCGGATTATGTGCGCCGGAATTTTGAACAGCTTTTTGCCCATGGCATCCATCTGGAGGGCACATATCTGGATGTGTTTACCTGCAACGAACTGGATGAATGTATCAATCCCCATCATCCCATGACCCGCAGGGAGTGCATTGATGCCCGCAACCAGTGTTTCCACTATCTGACGGCCCACCATGTGGCTCCTTCCTCAGAGGAAGTAAATGACTGGGCGGTCGGCGCGCAGGTTTTCTGCCACTGGGCTCCGTACATAGGCAATTGTGCCATCCCGGTGCCTCTCTATAATCTGGTTTACCATGACTGCGTGATCATCCCCTGGATGATGCCGGCAGGCCGCTGGGGAATACCGGAGGGTACCACGGGCTTTATGCATGCCCTTTTGAACGGCGGCATGGGCTACATGGACGAGTACCTGGATGGCGCCGAACTGGAAGAGAATATCCGTCAATGGCAGGTTATACGTGAACTGCAGCGTCATGTGGCCCTGGAAAAAATGGTGAACCACGAGTTTTTGAGCGATGACCGCAGCATACAGCGCAGTACATTCTCGGATGGAACACAGGTGACCGTAAACTTTAAGGACAACACATACCAGATCAAATACCCCGCGTGAGATGCGGTACCTGAAAAACAGCAGAAGTCCTGAAAGACAGACAGAAAAATTTACGGAAAGATCTGAAGGCGGAAATTTTTCTGCAGTGGAAGTGTCCGGAAGGACGGACGCGGAACTGAACCCGAAATAGGAGAGCAACATTATGAGTACTCTGACAATTACCAAATATACAATGCCCGCCGCGTCCCTTGGACGGGAGAACCCCCTGCCGGACCTGAAGTCCGTGGCGGATGCCCATGCGAAGATTGAAATTGATGAAACAACTGTTTCACGGGAAGAATCCCAATACATGGGTTGGGGCCGGGTGAACACCATTTTGCCATATACCATTCAGGATGGCTATAACCGCAGCCGGCGCAGCCGGGCATTTAAAGCGTTTGTTCTGGAAAATGAATACCTGCGCGCCACTTTCCTTCCCCAGCTGGGGGGCCGGCTCTGGTCTCTTTTTGACAAGGAAAAAGAACGGGAACTCCTGCACGTGAACCCCGTTTTTCAGCCCTGCAACCTGGCTTTGCGCAACGCCTGGATTTCCGGGGGCGTGGAGTGGAATGTGGGCATGATCGGCCATACGCCTTTTACGGTGGATGACATGGCCTGCCAGCAGCTGGCTCTCGGTGACGGCACTCCGGTTCTGCGCATGTTCCAATATGAACGGGTGCGCCATTTATTCTACCGGATAGATACCTTTTTGCCTGATGGGGCAAGGGAGCTGTATGTCCGTGTGCGCATCGACAATGCCTCAAAAGAAGACACTGCCGTTTACTGGTGGAGCAACATGGCAGTAAACGAAGGAGAGGATGTGAGGGTGGTGGTTCCGGCCGAAAAGGCATTCCGCTATGGATACGGCGGCAAACTGGCCAAAGTACCCGTTCCCTACATGACCGCCGAGGCAGACAAGCTTAAGGGAGAGGCGGCGCGTCTGGCCAGGGAAAACGGAGGCACTCTGGACTGGGATATTACCAGAACGACCACATTGCCCCAGTCCATGGACTTTTTCTTTGACGTTTCTCGGGACGCAAGGCCGTTTATCGCTGCTCCTGGCAAAGACGGTTACGGCATGTGCCAGACATCCACAGGGGAACTGCGCGGCCGGAAACTTTTTGTCTGGGGCATGGGCACCGGCGGCCGCCACTGGCAGGAATTCTTGTCCCGGAAGGGAAGTGCCTATATCGAACTGCAGGCAGGGCTTGCACGGACACAGCTGGAGCATCTGCCCATGAAGGGCGGGGAGACCATAAGCTGGCTGGAATCCTACGGCGCCGTGCAGGCGGACGCGGCGGCAGTACAGGGAAAAGACTATCATGCCGCCGTAATGTCCGTGGCCGATGCCCTGGAAGCAGTACGGCCGGCCCGGGTACTGGAACAGCTCCATGCACAGGTGAAGGCGGAACTGGATGGTCAAAACGGTCCTGTTCTCCACACCGGCGCCGGCTTTGCCAGGGCAGAAAAGAAACTGTTGGGCGATGCCTTTGACACGGCGGGCTTATCTCTGGATGCCATGGTGCCGGGGGCAAAGGAACTCCCCTGGATGACTCTGGCGGAAAAAGGCGTTCTCCCCTGTCCGGAACCGGAGCAGGAACCGGTGAGCTATCAGACCGGCGCGGCCTGGAAATCGGCCCTGGAACGATCCATCCGGGAGGGCGGCAGCGACCACTGGTACGGACACTATCAGCTGGGAGTCATGTATGCGGCCAAGGGAGAGGACGCAAAGGCAAAAGAAGCATTCCTGCGCTCCCTGGACCATGTGCGCAGCCCCTGGGCACTGCGCTGTCTGGCTGTCCTGGAGGAACGCGCCGGGAACGCCTCTCTGGCCGCCGATCTTTTGTACGAAGCCACGGAGAAGAAACCCATTCGCCCCCTTGCGGTGGAAACCCTGGAAATGCTGTCCAAAACAGAGCAGTACGAGCGTATGTACGCCCTGATGAACACACTGCCTGACGCCGTGCGCGGCACCGGACGCGTTAAAACCTTTGAGATACTGGCGCTTTTGCGCACCGGGCGCTATGACGAGGCACAGGAGCTGCTCATGAGCCGCATAGTTCTCACAGACGTGAGAGAGGGCGATGTACTGCTGACCGATCTCTGGTTTGAGCTTATGGCCCGCAGGGAACGGGGCAGTGCGGATCCGGAAGCAATTGCCTGGGCCCATGAACATCTGAAGCCCCCGAAACATCTGGATTTCCGGATGACTTAAATTACCGATAACAAAAATGAAAAGCCTGATCCCGGTCCGGGACCGGGCTTTTTTGTGTACACGGGTGCATAAGGAAATGAGCAGCGAAAGCTGCATGCGCCCGGTGCGGCGGGGAGTGGAAGATGAACCTTCCCGGCTCAATTGCGCAGCCCCGTACACAAGGCGCGATTCCTCGCATCTGGAAGTATGCCGCTGAAGCGGCGCGGCGGGTAGTGGAGAAGGGTGTTTCCCTGCCCGATTGTGCACAATCCCGTGCAGAGTCATTGTGACGCCAGTGCTTCATTACTTTATACAAATGTATACTTTTTGGGACTGACATTTTTATGGCAGAATTACCAATAAAACAATCTTTTGTGTTGACTTTTTTGTACTTTTGTAGTATGATAAACACATGTTATGCACAGCCGGTTATCATTCTCAAAAAGTATACTATTTGAGAATCCGGTATCGGGTAACCAGTGCCGGGGTGCAGCATCGAAAACTTATATGTTATGAGGAGGTACATTGATATGACAAAAAGCAATACGGCCAAGACCGTACCAAAAGGTTCTCAAAATCAAGTTCTTTTTTTCAGGGCACTTCTTATACTTGGCGCATTGCTCCTGGTGGGAGGCGGAATCTGGTATGTAGCAATTACAGGTATCGTGGGCGCCAAAAAATGGGACTTTATGCAGTATGGCCTGGCCCCGATGCTCATGTCGGCATTGGGCGGGATTGTAATCCTCCTCGATCTGGCGGTTTATTTTTTCCATCCTGCTTTCAGGGACGTGTCTGCCAAGCTGAAGCATGACCTGAAGCGCGATAAGCATCGCTATATCCTGATTGCACCCGGTATCCTGACTGTTTTTATTTTTAGTTACATACCCATGTACGGCGTAATTCTCGCCTTCAAGGATTTTAAGATAAAAAGCGGCATTATGTTTTCACAGTGGTGCGGTTTCGACAATTTTGCAAGGTTTTTCGGCCGCTCGGTGGCAGGGGATGTTATCTGGAACACGTTGTTCATCGGCATAACCCAGCTGGTGATCACTTTCCCGGTACCCATTATCCTGGCACTTTTGCTGAATGAGCTGAGAAGCAAAAAGTTCCGCGGCCTGATCCAGTCCACCATTTACCTGCCTCATTTTGTGAGCTGGGTTATTATGTATTCGCTGTTGTTTTCCCTGTTTTCCATTACCGGCGGTGTGGTGAACAAGATTCTCCTTTCAGGGGGGATGCAGCAGATCAACCTGCTGTCGGATCCGAATATGTTTTACGGCATGCTGTATGGTACCAGTATCTGGAAAGAAGCGGGGTGGGGCACTATCATCTATATGGCTGCCATTGCAGGCGTGGATGAGGAGATGCATGAGGCGGCGTATCTGGACGGCGCAAACCGTTTCCAGCGCTGTATCTACATAACATTGCCCAGTATCGCTTTTGTGGTGACTACCATGCTGATCCTCAATGTAGGTTCCGTTATGGGCGCTAATTTCGACCAGATCATGAACTTGCGTACTGCATCCACCCAGACTACGGTGGCGCAGGTTATTGACACTTATGTGTACGACATGGGTGTTGAAAAGGGGCAATATGATTTTGCGACAGCTATCGGTTTGTTCCAGCAGGGAGTAAACTGTGTCATGCTGTTCCTGAGTAACTTCGTGGTGAAGAAAATGTCCGGCGAGGGCTTCTTCTAATCCTTTTTTCGCAGCGTCCGCTTAAGCCGTTAAGTTTTTACGGAAACTGTTTCCCGTTGGGGAAAGCTGGTATTTGGATTCTATGGAACGGGAAAAAAGGTTCCGTGGGCAGGGCAGCTGTTGATATTAATCATTCATTAAGGAGGTGCCAGGCATGGCAAATAAGAAAGAAAAGTTAGTAAAACCGAAAAGCAAAGTAAAACATTCCCTTGGCTCAAGGATTTTTGATGTCTGCAATATTGCTTTTTTCATTATAATAGCGCTGGTTATGCTCTTCCCTTTCTGGAATATTATCGTGATTTCCCTGACGGGAAACGCGGAGTTTATGAGCAGGCCCTTTATTTTGTTTCCGGAAACCCCCACGCTGGAGGCTTATAAATACATTTTCTCCACGGCGCTGTTTCCCCGTTCCTATGGTATTACGCTGATCATTACGGTATCGGGAACATTTTTATCCACCCTGGTTACGTCCATGCTGGCATACGGACTTTCCAGAAGCAATATGCGGGGATATAAGTTTTTTATGATTTACCTGCTGATTACCATGTTCTTTTCAGGTGGATTGATTCCTTCCTACTACAATATCACCAAGACACTGAATCTGTCCAATAACCTGCTGGCATTGATTCTGCCGGGTGCAGTGAGTGTGTTTAACTTTATCGTGATTCGTTCCTTCTTCAAGCAGCTGCCGGTTTCCCTGGAAGAATCGGCCAAAATTGACGGGGCCAATGATTTTATCATCCTGTTTAAGATCATCTATCCCCTTTCCATTCCGGCTCTTGCCACCATTGCCATGTTTGTGGCAGTTGGTCTGTGGAACAGCTGGTTTGCCGCACAGCTTTATATGCGGAACGAAAAACTGTATCCCCTGCAGCTGATCATCCGGAACTATGTGGTGCGTTCCGCGAAACCGGCAGACATGCAGAATATGGAAGGTCTGCGTGACGCAGCCGGCAAACGGCTTTATCTGAACGAGACCGGCGTGAAAATGGCTTGTGCCATTGCTTCTACCCTGCCGTTGCTGGTGATTTATCCTTTTATCCAGAAATACTTTGAAAAGGGTGTTACTCTGGGCGCCGTAAAAGGCTGATTTACGATTGTTCGGCCAAAAGGTCCGGATGATAAATACATTTTTTAAAGGAGGATTTATGAAGAGAAAAATTATTTCTACATTGTTGGCCATGAGCCTGGTGCTGGGCATGGCCGCCTGTGGCAACAGCGATGAGCCTGCGGGAAACAGTGCAAATGGCTCTGCAGCTGAGGAGAGCGATGAAGACAGCGCCCCTGCAGACGACGGTGGTGAAGAGTCCGAGCCTGCAGATGACGGCGGAGAAGAGTCCGAACCTGCAGACGACGGTGGAAGCGCGGCAGGATCAGGATCAGCACAAGTAGGAGGATTTGAGGATGTAATCACGATAACCGCGGACAGCGATGCAGATCCTTTCTCCTGGGATTCGTCCACCGATAAGATGGCGGCTTACATTGAGGAGAATTTCGGAATTGCATTCCAGCAGAGCGAGACGAATTATTACAATAATGAGTTCACTGTTCTGCAGCTGGCGGCAACAGACGGTGTGCTGCCCAAGGTATTCGCAGCAGATATTCTTTACTATCCGGCAATCATTACGCAGTTCATACCCGAGGAGCTGGTGGCAGAAATCCCGGAAAATCTCCTGGAGAAATATCCTCTGACCAAGGCGCTGCTGGAAAACGATGCCGTGTCCCAGACGGTACATGGTATGTATGATGGCTATTATTTCCTTCCCAAGCCTGACTCTGCAGACCCTAACATCTACAAGGCAGAGCGTAAGGGAATTTTTATCCGTACCGACTGGCTGGAGAACCTGGGTCTGGAAATGCCTACCACCTGGGAAGAATTCTACAATGTTGCACATGCGTTTACCCATGATGATCCCGATGGCAACGGCGTAAACGATACCTTTGGTCTTACCGGAGATGGTATGGGCACCCTGCGTTATTTCTTCTCCAGTACCGGTGTTTCCAATATTTACTGGAATCGTGACGCGGATGGCAACTGGTTCTTTGGACCCATGGATGACCGCAATATCGAAATTCTGGAGTGGCTGCGCAAGATGTATGAAGATGGTTCCATTGATCCCGACTTCGGCGGAATTAAGTGGGAAGATGGCCTGAAGACCTTCTGTTCCAATACTGCAGGAATGTGTCTGCGTAATGCGGATGCCGACTGGATCAACGGTGTGGCTGTGAAGTATTATGCCGCTGCCAACCCCGGCGTTAATCCTTTCGACCGTCTGGGAGTGATTCCCGCACTGGCTCTGAAGGAAGGCGATACACCCCGTATGGAAGGCTATGTAAGCTGTATGGTAGCTACCATGTTTTCCCCGGAGATTACCGAGGAAGAAATGGATCGTTTCCTGAACTATTACGAATATCTGCTGTCTGATGAAGGCAAGTATATGCGTATGGGCTTTGAAGGTGAGGACTGGGAGCGCGATGCGGATGGCAATATCACGCTGATCCGTGACGAGAATGGTAATTCCACCGCAATGAGCGTGAAGTATCCTTGTTCTGCAGTAACACACTGGCCCAGCTGGGGATTCGAACTTGCGGCATATGAGAATGTAGAGTATTTCGATGAATACAATGCAGAAACAAAGGCTATGAATGCGGAAGCCTGTGCGACCCGTAACCAGGATCCTGTATGGCCTGAGATCGGTCCCAAGCTGATTGACGATACGGTTGTGACGGATGCCACTTCCTTTGCGTTTAGCGCTGAATATTGGAAGATTATTACCGGTACCGAGCCTGTAGCCGATATGTTCGCGAAGATGAAGGAGGACGCTATCGTCAACGGATACGAAGATGCTGTAGAGGCAGTTACCCAGTATGCCGAGGAGTATGGCTGGTAAGTCTGACTGACTGTAATTTATATGTGGTCCCGCTTGCGGGGCCACATTTTTGTGCGCAGGGGCGCGTAAGGAAATTAGCAGCGAAAGCTGCACGCACCCGGCGCGGCAAGTAGAGGAGAAGAGCGTTCCCCTGCTTGATTGAAGACCCATATATGGATGTTTTCTGTCGAAACATACAGACGCAATTTTGACTTTGCGGGAACATGCTGTCTGAACTGTTGCCCGGCAGCACATTTTTTTATGGCATTAGCAGAAATGTAGTGGCATATCCGTTAGAAGTATGGTAAAATCATCTGGAGATATAAAAAAGCTATATGTACGGTTTGTCCGGAGGAGCCTTTGAAATATCAGGACTGTCCGGGCTATTGATGAAAGATGAGGAGAGAGAAATGCCATTGGGGAATGGTTTTTATGAAATGTTGCTGATGTTCTTTTTCTGGGGGTTTGCCGGCTGGCTGATAGAATGCATCGATATGCGGATTGAAGCCGGGGAATTTCAGAACCGGGGATTTTTACATATGCCGTTATGTCCCATATATGGAGTGGGAATGGTGATTGGATCCATGGCCCTAAGCGGCATAAGGGATTCCTATATAATTTTATTTGTGTTCGGCGTACTCTTTTGCTCTGCGGCAGAGTATATTGTGGGCGGGATTCTTGAAAGCCTGTTCCATTCAAAATGGTGGGACTATTCCCACATGCGCTTTCATATCAAAGGGCGGGTATGCCTGAGAAATGCCATATTGTTCGGATTTGGCGCCATAGTGGTTTTTCGCTTTGTACAGCCGGTTGTGGAAAATGTTTTCCGCCGGATTCCCATGGAGATGAAGATTTCAATTATTGCCATATTCAGTCTGGTCTTTGTCATTGATCTTTTCATCTCTGTCAGAAGGGCCTGGACATATAGGAAAAACCAAAAGGGCGACGAACTGATGCTGGTGTTCAAAGCCCATAGATAGCGGACGGTAATACCGGTTTTGTATTCTTTACTTCTATGCATAATGACATCTCCGGAGAATGGCTGCTATTCACAGCCATTCTTTTTATGCGCACGGGCGCATATGGAGAAAAGTTGCTGACGCAACCTGCGCCCGGCGCGGCGAGTAGTGGAGAAGGGCATTCCCCTACTCGATTGTGCACGGGCACATATGGAGAAAAGTTGCTGACGCAACATGCGCCCGGCGCGGCGAGCAGAGGAGAAGGGCATTCCCCTACTCGATTGTGCAGGGGCGCATATGGAGAAAAGTTGCTGACGCAACATGCGCCCGGCGCGGCGAGCAGAGGAGAAGGGCGTTCCCCTACTCGATTATCTGACAGTATGATTCAGGATATTCCGTAAATCGTAACGAAGAGTGAGCGGCCGGGCTAATTTCCTTTTACAAAACAGAAATTTTATGGTATACTTTTACATATTTGTGCGGGGAAACCTGCGGCCATGATTTTGAATATTGGGAAAGGTTGAAATAAATGGATGACAGCAGAATCATAAAAACAGAGTATTCCGAAGAGATGCAGAAGTCTTTTATAGACTATGCCATGAGTGTGATTATTGCCCGGGCGCTTCCGGATGTGAGAGATGGCCTGAAGCCCGTGCAGCGGCGTACCCTTTACGATATGTATGAACTGGGCATCCGTTATGACAGACCTTACCGGAAGAGCGCCCGTATCGTAGGTGACACCATGGGTAAATACCATCCCCACGGGGATAGTTCTATCTATGAGGCGCTCGTGGTTATGACCCAGGAATTCAAGAGGGGACTGCCTCTGGTGGATGGCCATGGAAATTTCGGCAACATTGAGGGAGATGGCGCCGCTGCCATGCGTTATACGGAAGCAAGACTGCAGAGAGTGACCCAGGAGGCATTTCTGGGGGATCTTGACAAAGACGTGGTGGATTTTGTGCCCAATTTTGATGAGACGGAAAAGGAGCCTTCCGTCCTTCCTGTGAAGATTCCCAATTTTCTGGTAAATGGTTCCGAGGGAATTGCGGTGGGTATGGCCACCAGTACGCCGCCCCACAATCTGGGTGAAGTCATTGACGCCATGAAGGCCTATATGAAAAATGAATCCATAACCACAAAGGAGCTGATGCGCTGCCTGAAAGGACCGGATTTCCCCACGGGGGGTATTGTCACCAACAAGGACGATCTTCCCGGCATTTACGAGACCGGAACAGGAAAAATCAAAATCCGGGGCAAGGTGGAATTTGAAAAGCAGAAAAACGGCAGGACCAATGTGGTTATCACGGAAATTCCCTATACCATGATCGGCATGAACATATCCAAATTCCTGTCGGATGTGGCTGGTCTGGTGGAGTCAAAGAAGACCATGGATGTGACGGATATTTCGAACCAGTCCTCCAAGGAAGGTATCCGCATTGTGATTGAACTGCGAAAGGATGCAGACGCGGAGAATTTTGTAAATCTGCTCTATAAAAAGACCAGGCTGGAGGATACTTTCGGCGTCAATATGCTGGCCATATGCGATGGCAGGCCGGAGACCATGGGACTGAAGGCGATTCTCAAAGCAACTGTGGATTTCCAGTTTCAGATTGCCACCAGAAAATACAATAATCTTCTGGCAAAGGAACTGGAGAGAAAGGAAATTCAGGAGGGGCTGATCAAGGCCTGCAATGTCATCGACCTGATCATTGAGATCCTTCGGGGGTCCAGGGACAGGGCAATGGCAAAGGCCTGCCTTGTGGAAGGCAAGACCACTGGCCTCAAGTTTAAGGCAAAGGAATCCAGAATCATGGCCGCCCAGCTTTCTTTTACGGAGAAGCAGGCCAATGCCATTCTGGAAATGCGCTTGTACAAACTCATCGGGCTGGAAATAGACGCCCTGATCAAGGAGCATGATGAAACTGTGGCCAATATCTACCGTTATGAGGATATTCTGGAACGCAGGGATTCCATGGCCCAGGTAATCATCAATGAACTGGATGGATATAAGAAGGCATACGCCAGGAAACGCAGGACAGTCATCGAAAACGCGGAGGAGGCTGTCTACAAAGAGAAGGAAGTGGAAGAGACGGAAGTTGTCTTCCTGATGGACCGTTTCGGTTATGCCAGAACCATTGACTTTGCGGTATATGAGCGGAATAAAGAGGCCGCCGATGGGGAGAATCTGTTTGTCTTTTCCTGTAAAAATACGGGAAAAGTATGTCTTTTTACCTCCGCAGGCCAGCTTCACACCATAAAAGTCATGGATCTGCCCTATGGGAAATTCCGTGATAAAGGAACTCCCATTGACAATGTAAGCAATTTTAATTCCGAGAAGGAAGAAATTGTCTTTATCACCAGTCAGACGGAACTGAACCTGCGCCAGGTGATTTTTGTCACGGCCCAGGGAATGGCAAAACTGGTGAGCGGGGGAGAGTTCGATGTGTCGAAACGCACGGTGGCTGCTACCAAGCTGGGAGAAGGGGACCGGGTGGTGAACGTTACACCGGTCACAGAACAGCGGAATATCGTTCTCCAGACAAAAGAAGGGTATTTTCTGAAATTCGACATTGAAGAGATTCCCGAGAAGAAAAAGGCGGCTTTGGGCGTCAGGGCCATGAAACTGGGTGCCAGGGATTTTGTGGAAAATGTATACTATACCTCAAATACCACAGACAGTTCCATTGAATACAAGGGAAAAAACATTTCCCTGAATCACATGAAAAGCGCCCATCGCGATGGAAAGGGTGTCAAGGTAAGAGTATAATGCATCTTGGGACAAAGTGGACAGGATGAATGCCACGGCACTGGGATAAAGGAGAAAAACGTATGAGAGTGATTGCCGGGACTGCGCGGAGCCTTCCGCTGAAGGCGCCGCAGGGGCTGGAGGTAAGGCCTACCGCAGACAAAATAAAAGAGACCCTTTTTAATATGCTGCACTGGGATTTACCGGGCAGTACATTTATAGACCTTTTCAGCGGAAGCGGCGGGATAGGTATTGAGGCGCTGAGCCGCGGCGCAAAAAAAGCATATTTTGTGGACAATGCTCCCAAGGCGGTTTCCTGTATCCAGCAGAATCTGTGCTTTACGAAAATGGAAGACCGGGCCGTAGTGTTAAAACAGGATGCCTGCAGTGCCCTGGACCATATCCGCATGCTGTGCCGGGAAGAAAAAGCGGATTTTATTTTCATGGATCCGCCCTACCATCAGGAGCATGAGAAAGATGTGCTGCTTCTTCTGGGGCATATGCCCTATGTGACGCCAGAAACCACTGTGATTGTTGAGGCGGCGTTAAAGACAGATTTTTCCTATGTGGAGGAGCTGGGTTTTCAGCTGGTGAAAGAAAAACGTTACAAGACAAACAAGCATTTATTTTTCAAAAAGAGGATTGCATTATGAAGCGTGCAGTGTATCCCGGAAGTTTTGACCCGGTCACTTTTGGCCACCTTGATGTTATCAGGCGGGCATCTGAAATGTTTGACGTGCTGATTGTAAGTGTTTTAAATAATAAAACGAAGAGTCCATTGTTTTCGGTGGAAGAACGTGTTAAGATATTAAAGGAGGCTACAAAAGATATTCCGAATGTGGAGGTGGACAGTTTCACCGGCCTTCTGATCAATTATACGGCAGAGAATAATATTCATGTGGCGGTGAGGGGATTGCGCGCCATTACGGATTTTGAATATGAACTCCAGATTGCCCAGACAAACAGGAAGCTTTCCCAGGGGGCGCTGGACACGGTCTTTCTGACCACAAGTCTGGAATACGCATATTTAAGTTCTTCCAGTGTAAAGGAGATTGCCAGCTTCGGAGGGGATATCTGCGAATGCGTGCCGGATTTTGTGGCGAAGCTGATGAAGGAAAAGTATAGAACAATATTGGAATAGGAGCGGTGTTTATGAGCAGCAGGATAGAACAATCAATAGATGAATTGCAAGAGTACATCGACAGCTGTAAATCAAAGTTCATGTCCAGTTCGGAAATTATCGTCAATAAAGACGAAATGGAAGAGCTGCTGGAGGAACTGCGCAGGAGAACACCAGAGGAACTTCGGCATTATCAGAAAATTATCAATAATAAGGAAGCCATCCTGAATGATGCCAGGGCAAAGGCAAAAGCGCTGATTGACGAGGCTACGGTACATACCCATGAACTGATCAGCGAGCATGAGATCATGCAGCAGGCATATGACCAGGCCAGCGTCATTGTGGCCACGGCGGCGAAGCAGGCCAAGGAAATTCTGGATAAGGCTACCATGGAAGCCAATGAATACCGCACGCAGGCTTCCCGGTATATGGAGACAAGGCTGGCGGAACTGGAATCCATTGTGCTGTCTGCCATACAGTCATCCAGCACCAATTATGAGAAACTGCTGGGTTCCCTGGGACAATACCGTGACCAGATTCAGGCGAACATCAGGTCCATGCATCCCGTGGAAGAGACTTTTGAGGAGCTGCCGCCCCTGGACGACGACGATCATGAGCGCGGCGGCGATCTGGATGTGATTTAACTGTTATGATTTTCAGAGAAGAACCGGTTTTCCCAGAGGAGCTGGTTCTTTCCTATATTTTGCTTCCGTATAATTTCTGAAAGGATTTTTTATGTATAAAATTCTGCTCACTTTTCTGTTTCTCTTATCAGGCTGCCTGCTGTATCCGGGAAAAGCCTGTGCGGCGCCTCGTCTGCAGGATACCGGGGAAAAGACTGTCATCGTGATAGATCCGGGGCATGGAGGGGAGAATAGGGGAACCATTGAATATGACCATGACGAAAAGCTCATGACCATGACCACGGCGATGGCCATGTATGAGGAATTACTATTATATGATGATGTGGAAGTGTACCTGACCCACACGGAGGACGTGGATATGTCCCTGAAGGAGAGGGCAGAATTTGCGGAGTCAGTGGAAGCCGATTTTCTGTTCAGTATCCATTACAATGCCTCCGAAAATCATGAATTGTTCGGTTCCGAAATCTGGGTTTCTTCCCTGGCCCCTTTCAACGGCTATGGGTACCAGTTCGGATATGAGTTTCTGACAGACATGCGGGAAAAAGGACTGCTTGTCAGGGGAGTCAAGACGAGACTTGGGAGCGGCGGAGAGGATTATTACGGCATCATCAGGGAAGCCGTGAACCTGGAAATTCCTGCCGTCATTATCGAACACTGCCATGTGGACCATGAACGGGATATTGTATATTGTGACAGTGAGGAAAAATTAAAGGAATTCGGCCGGGCTGACGCCACGGCGGTGGCAAAATATTTTCAGCTCAAGAGCAGCGCACTGGATGTGGACTATTCCGATTACCAGCTGGCGGAGGCAGACAGCGGGTCTGTCATGGATGTGACTATGGCTGACAGCACGGAGCCGGATATCTGTCTGATTGATTTCAGGGAAGCCGATTATGAAAACGGGAGTTTAAGCCTGACCGTTTCTGCCGCCGATTATGATTCCAATATATTGTATTACAATTACAGCATAGATGGGGGCCGGACCTTCACTCCCTGGGAGGCATGGCCGGAAAGCGATACCCTTACAGGCAGCTATCCGGATTCCTTTACACTGGATCTGTCCATTCCGCCGGGCGTAACCCCGGAAGTGATGGTCAGGGCATACAATACTTATGGTCTGTATAAAGAAAGCAACCCTTATGTCAGTCCCCAGGCCTATCCGAAGGAAGAAGAGGAACTGACCGTGGAAGGGCAGCTGCCCGCCGGCGAACCCAAAGCAGAGGTAGTTCCTGTGATGGGGGCCGGAGAACAGGAAGAGACGGGGCAGAAAATAGACATGTACCAGTTTGTGATGATCTGCCTGGCCGCGGCGTTTGTGATGCTGGTGGTGCTGTTCGGTTTTCAGTATATTTCTTACCGGAACAGAAAAAAGAGAAGGCTTCAGCGAAGGAATGAAGAGGGCATCCATAGAAACCAGCAAAGGTAAAAGAAACCGTTTAGCAATGTGAGAAAGCATTTATGTAAGACATATTTTCCCACAGACAAATCGGAGCCGCCGATACAGCTGTAGGTCTGGGCAATGCAGGACATTCCGCCGAAGGAGAGTGCCAGCAGGCTGTAGAGCGGCATGGTGTCGCCCAGCATTTTCAGCCCGCCGGTAATTTCCAGCAGGGGAGAAAGCACGGTCAGGGGATGACCCAGCAGAATATGCGGGATCAGATTCAGCAGATTGTACAGAATCATATAGCCGCCAAGGGAAAGAATGTTCTGCAGCGAAGCGTGGATGGCATCATCACATTCCCGCAGAAGGCGTTCTCCGAAATTCTGTTCCGGGGAAGCTTCGCAGCTTACAAGTACGGCGGAAGGAAGCTCCCGGGTCACGGACAGGTCACAAAATACCGTGTAACGCAGCACAAGCCCGTACAGCAGCGGAATTCCGTACATACCAAACAGATAGGGAAATACCAGTTTCCTGCCCAGGAGAGGCAGCACAAAGCTGCAGAAATAGACCGGACCGATATTGTTGCAGAAGGCCAGGAGATATTCCGCTTCCCTCTTTGTAATCATCTGCCGCATGTACAGATCATCCACCACCCTTGCTCCCATGGGGAAACCGCAGAGAAATCCCATCAACATGGCATAGCATACATTTTTCCGTACTTTTAGGATGGGTCTGACAATAGGGTAAAGAATCATAGCAGCCTTGTCGGTGAGCCGCATCCGCACCATGACACCGGACAAAATCATAAAGGGCAGAAGGGAAGGAATCATTTTTTGAAACCATAGTTCCAGCCCTGCTCCCGCATAATAAAGAGAGAGGCCGGAGTGGGTCAGGATACAGCCCAGAAGCGCTAAAAAAAGAAACGTCAGCAATTTCATGATAATCTCCTTTCCGGAGCGTGCCGGAGAGACGGCACCGGAAAAAGATGGTTGTTCCTCTATTATATGAGCCAGACTGTCTGCTCATGCAGAAAAAACAAGGGAAAGGACTTCCTATGCGCCTTGATAAATTCCTGAGCGAAATGAACCTGGGAACCAGAAGCCAGGTAAAAAAACTGATACGGCAGAATATGGTGACGGTGAATGGCATTCCGGCCCAAAATGCCGAGATGAAGATAGACGAGCTCACGGACAGAGTGTGTCTGAGGGGAAACTGGCTGCCATATCGCCGTTATGCCTACTATATGCTCAATAAACCGGAGGGCGTGGTATCCGCCACCCGGGACAACACTTCCCGGACTGTGATCTCCCTGCTGGAAGGCTGCGGTGCGAAGGACATTTTTCCGGTGGGACGGCTGGACAAGGACACCACCGGCCTGCTGCTTCTTACCAATGATGGAGAACTTGCACACAGACTGCTTTCCCCAAAAAAACATGTGGATAAAACCTACGAAGTGATGCTGGAACATCCTCTGGACAGGGAGGATATCCGCAGGCTGGAATCCGGGGTTTCTATCGGCGGGGAAGGCCTCACTTTGCCGGCAAGGGTAGAGGTCCTGAAACCGGGACAGATACGGCTCACCATACAGGAGGGCAGGTTCCATCAGGTGAAACGTATGATGCTTGCAGTGGGAAACGGGGTCAGGAGCTTAAAGAGAGTTTCCTTCGGCGGTCTGGAGCTGGATGAAGGGCTGGCTCCCGGGGAGTACCGGGAACTGACAGAAGAGGAAATCAGGGTACTGACAGCCGGCGCCCAGCCGGAAAGTGAAAAGCCGGGGGATTTTTGCAAAAAGAAAATAGCTGCCCAGGATGAGGAGAACGATACTGATGAGACACGAAATGTTACAGGATATTGATGCGGTTATTTTTGACATGGACGGCTCCCTGGTGGATTCCATGTGGATGTGGCGGGCCATAGATATCGAATATCTGGGACGTTTCGGGATTCCGCTGCCGGAAGACCTGCAGTCCGGCATAGAAGGCATGAGTTTCGGAGAGACTGCCCTTTATTTTAAAGAGCATTTTTCCATACCGGATTCCGTGGAGACGATTATGGAGACCTGGAACCATATGGCATGGGATAAATATATGTATGAAGTGCCGATGAAGCAGGGAATTCCGGAATTTCTGGAAGGATGCAGGGAGCAGGGCATTCTTCTGGGGATTGCCACCAGCAATTCCAGGAAGCTGGTGGAAAATGTGGCCGCCGTCCATAATCTGCGGGAATATTTTACCAGCATCATCACCGGCAGCGAGGTGGAGAGGGGAAAGCCGGCACCGGACATTTACCTGGCTGTGGCAAAACAGCTGAAAGTGGCCCCAGAGAGATGTCTTGTGTTTGAGGATATTGTGGCCGGAATTCTTGCGGGGAAAAATGCGGGTATGCGTGTCTGTGCCGTGGAGGACAACTATTCCCGGCACGACAGGGAGAGAAAAATACAGCTGGCAGATTATTATATAGAGGATTACCGCGGCCTGTTTTAGTCCATACTATATGGGACAGAGTGGCGGAAGGGAAAAGATTCACAAGCTCGTTATGCGCAAAAGCAGCGCAGAAATGGTGGAAAATATGAATATAGTGATTATTACAGGCGCATCTTCAGGGATCGGAAGAGAATTTGCGCTGCAGATGGATGATTACTTTGAAAATATTGACGAATTCTGGCTGGTGGCCAGGAACCGTGACCGGCTGAACAGTGTGGCCGGAAAATTAAGACACAATGCCAGGATTTTTGCGCTGGATATGACAGACGGCCGGAAGCTGGAAGACCTGGAGGAGGCCCTGTTTCGGCACAGGGCAGTGGTCAGGATGCTGATTAACTGTGCAGGATACGGTATTATGGGGGACTTTGGCGGGCAGGATGCCGGCCTGGAACTGGGCATGGTCCGTCTGAACTGTGAGGCGCTCACGGACATGACCCGGCGGGTGATTCCCTATATGAGGCAGGGGAGCCGTATCATACAGATGGCTTCCAGCGCGGCTTTTCTTCCCCAGCCGGGATTTGCGGTATACGCCGCCACAAAGGCTTATGTACTGTATTTTTCCAGGGCCCTGGGAGAGGAGCTGAAAGAGAGCGGCATTTATGTTACCAGCGTATGTCCCGGACCCGTGGACACACCGTTTTTTGACATTGCGGAGGCAACGGGATCCACGCTTGCAGTGAAGAAATATGCCATGGTTTCCCCGGAGAAGGTGGTCAGGCTTGCCCTGAAGGATTCTTATTACATGCGCCCGGTATCTGTGTGTGGTTTTGTCATGAAAGCATTCAGGGGACTGACCAAAGCCGTGCCCCACGGCCTTCTGTTAAAGGCGGTTGACCGGATGAAAAGGAAAGGATGATAGAGACAATGCAGTTCATGAGAATGTTTTCCACGGATAAAGTAAAAGGAACAAAGGGATATCTGAATTCCCAGAAGAAATATGAGATCATCCGCACGGTACTCTATTTCGGAATTTCCCTGTCGCTGTTTGCGGCCGGTTATATCCAGACCGGCAGACGGGGGAATCTGCTGGGGATTGTGGCGGTTCTGGGCTGTCTTCCCGCCAGCAAAAGCGCGGTGGGCGCCATCATGTTCCTGCGGTTTCAAAGCTGTTCCGCCCAGGCCGGCGCGGCAATAGAAGCGCACACCCAGGGGCTGCACTGTCTGTATGACATGGTATTTACTTCGGAAAAGAAGAACTTTGTAATCAGTCACCTGACGGTCTGCGGCAACACAATATGCGGTTTTTCGGAAAACGAAAAGTTTGACGAAAATGCCTTTTATAAACATATTGACCATATTCTGAAACTGGATGGACATAAAAACGCCACCGTAAAAATATTTACCAGCCTGTCCAAATACACGGAGCGGCTGGAACAGATAAAGAATCTGGGGGAGGAAGAAAATGTGACGCCCCTGATTCTGGATACTTTAAAAAGTGTTGCTTTATAAAAGCCGGGAGAACCCATATGCAGAAAGTGCTAATCGGAAAAAACCAGGCCGGACAGCGGCTGGATAAATTTTTACATAAATACCTTCCCCTGGCGGGAAACGGATTTCTCTATAAAATGCTGCGCAAAAAGAACATTACCCTGAACGGAAAAAAGGCAGAGGGCCGGGAGATCCTGGCTTTGCAGGACCAGGTGACATTCTTTTTATCGGATGAGACAATTGCCAGGTTTTCAGGGAACACAGAAGTACCGGAGCGGGAAAGCGGTGGAAGGGAAATCACGGTCAGGAGAAATGTGCTGCTGGGGGAATACATGGCTGCTTATGATACCCTGCAGGGAATCCGCGTGCTCTATGAGGACGAGGATTGTCTGATCGTCAATAAGCCGGCCGGGATTCTGACCCAGAAGGCGTCGCCGGGGGATCTGAGCGTCAATGAATGGCTCACGGGATATCTGCTGTCCCGGAATCCTGATTTTGCGGAGGAGCTTCCCGTGTTCCGGCCTTCCGTCTGCAACCGTCTGGACCGGAATACAAGCGGTATCGTGCTTTGCGGAAAAAGTCTGAAAGGCCTGCAGTATCTGGGACGGTGCATCAAGGAGCATACCCTGCGGAAATACTATAGGACCATCTGTGTGGGCGCGCTGGAGGAGAGCGGGGCCGTGGAAGGGTATCTACAAAAGGATGCCTCTCAAAACCGTGTGACCGTGTCCGGCCGGCCCCGGGCCCAGGGAGAGGAAAAGGAGTCTCCAATCCGCACTGTCTACACCCCCTTAAAAACCGCAAGGGACTATACCTTGCTGGAGGTGGAGCTGATCACCGGCAAATCCCATCAGATACGGGCACATCTGGCCGGGATGGGACATCCTCTGATCGGCGATTTTAAATATGGTAATGAGACCGTGAATGTAAGGCTGAAAAAAAGGTATGGCCTGGAGCATCAGCTCCTGCATGCGGGCAAGGTGGTGTTTCCGGAAAAAACTGACGGCCCGGATCTGGCAATTATGGGCAGAAGTATCAGTGCGCCGGTTCCGGATTTATTTTTCACCCTTGAGAAGGCACTGTTTCCCAGGGGAAGCCTTTTGTAAAGGGATAGGCAGTACAGCGGAAAACAATAGGGATAAGGCAGAGATGAATTATGGCAACATGGAATTCCAGGGGACTGCGTGGTTCCACTCTGGAGGATATGATCAACAGGACAAATGAAAAATATTCTGATGCGGGACTTGCGCTGATCCAGAAAATTCCCACGCCCATAACCCCCATCAAAATTGACAAGCAGAACCGCCACATCACACTGGCTTATTTTGAGCAGAAAAGTACGGTGGACTACATAGGCGCGGTCCAGGGGCTTCCCGTGTGTTTTGACGCAAAGGAGTGTGCGTCGGATACGTTTGCCCTCCAGAATATTCATGAACATCAGGTGAAGTTTATGGAGAAATTTGAAAAACAGGGGGGAATCTCTTTTTTTCTGATTTATTACACCCACAAGGATACCCTGTATTATCTTCCCCTGCAGATGTTATTGTTTTTCTGGAACCGGGCCCGGGAAGGGGGACGGAAAAGCTTCCGGTACGAGGAACTGAATCCGGAGTATGTTCTGCCCCGCAAACACGGGATTCTGGTTCCCTATCTTGACATGCTTCAGAAGGATTTGTTTGACAGGGCTTGACAGAAATCCTGTCATTCGATATACTACATTTGATTTGCCTTGGCAGCGTGGCAATACGTTACCGTATTAAAGCACCGGGCACTGTATCCATTATGAAATAGATGCGCAATGACGCGTTTTGCGGTATTTACAATACGGCTTCCGGGAAGGCATCCGCCACAAGGCAGACAGTCCCGGCGGCAGGGAGATCAATATGAGTCAGCATTTGTTACATACCCCTGAAGGAGTCAGGGATATTTACGGAAAAGAATATGCGGAAAAGCTGCAGGTGGAAAATTGTCTGCGGGAGATCATCCGGCTCTATGGCTATGAGGATATCCAGACACCCACCTTTGAGTTTTTCGACGTGTTTTCCCGGGAGACAGGCACCACTCCCAGCAGGGAACTGTATAAATTTTTTGACAAAGAAGGAAATACGCTGGTACTGCGGCCGGATTTCACCCCTTCCATCGCCCGCTGCGCCGCAAAATATTTCTGTGAGGAGGAGGGGGCCCTGCGGTTCGGCTATCTGGGAAACACCTTTACAAACACATCCAGTCTGCAGGGAAAGCTCAAAGAAGTGACCCAGATGGGAGCGGAGCTGATCAATGATTCCTCCGTGGAGGCAGACGCGGAAATGATTGCCCTGGTGATACAGGCGCTGAAAAATACGGGACTGAAGCGTTTTCAGGTTGCCATAGGGAATGTGGAATATTTTAAGGGCCTCTGTGAAGAGGCGGGGCTTGACGAGGAGACAGAGATGGATCTGAGGGCCTTTGTCTCCGGGAAAAATTACTTTGGGGCCAGGGAACTGCTGATAGAGCGGCATGTGGAGGAACGCTGCCAAAGCCTGCTTCTGAAGACGGCGGACATGCTGGGCGATCTGGGATCTTTGTCCCAGGCCGGAAGCATGGCGGATAATCCCCGCTCCAGGGCAGCCCTGGAACGGCTGGGGAGGCTGTATTCCCTGCTGGAGCAGTACGGGGTGTCGGAATATGTCTCTTTCGATCTGGGAATGCTCAGCAAATACCGTTATTATACCGGGATGATTTTCAAAGCCTATACATACGGGGTGGGTGAAGCCATTGTCAAAGGAGGCAGATATGACAAATTGCTGAGGCGGTTCGGCAAGGACGCCCCGGCGGTGGGATTTGTGATGGTGGTGGACAGCATCCTGGAAGCCCTGTCCAGACAGGGGATGGGGATTCCGGTTCCGGATGAAGTGCAGAAAATCCGTTATCACCGGCATAATTTTCAGGAGAAGCTTGCCATGGCGCAGGAACTTCGTTCCCGGGGGGTGCCGGCAGCCCTTGTGCCGGAACCGGTTGCCTGCCCTCATGCTAAGGAAGGGCAGGCCTGAAGACGGAAAAAACACCAGGGCGGGGAAACGGGATATGTGCCGCGTCAGACGGCAGCGCCGCCTGCGGGAAAACCATTTTGGAAGGAGCAGGAAAATGCATGAGGAGAGATATCTGACTTTTGCGCTGGCAAAGGGGAGGCTTGCATACCAGACACTGGAATTATTTGAGAAACTTGGGATTTCCTGCGAGGAAATGAAGGATAAAAAGACCCGGAAACTGATTTTCGTGAATGAGGAATGGAAGCTGAAATTTTTCCTGGCAAAGGGGCCGGATGTGCCCACCTATGTGGAATACGGCGCCGCGGACATCGGTGTCGCGGGAAGCGACACGGTTCTGGAGGAAAACAGAAATGTGTATGAGGTGCTGGACCTGGGGTTCGGAAAATGCAGGATGTGTGTCTGCGGACCACAGGAGAGCAGGGAACTGCTGCTGCACCATGAACGGATCCGGGTGGCCAGCAAGTATCCCAACATTGCAAAAGATTATTTTTATAATAAAAAACACCAGACGGTGGACATTATCAAACTGAATGGCTCCGTGGAACTTGGGCCTCTGGTGGGATTGTCGGAGGTTATTGTGGACATTGTGGAAACAGGTTCCACACTGAAGGAAAACGGCCTGGAGGTGCTGGAGGAAATCTGCCAGCTTTCCGCCAGAATGATTGTCAACCCCGTGAGTATGCAGATGGAGCGGAGCCGTATCCGGGAAATCGTGATGAAACTGCAAAATGAACGTTAAAAAGGAGACTGATAGGCATGAGAATCGTAAAACTCACTGATGAAACCAGGGCAGATATCTTAAACGACTTACTAAAGCGGAGTCCCAATCACTATTCCGAATATGAAAGTGCGGTCAATGAGATAGTTGAAACCGTAAGGCAGAAAAAAGACGAAGCGTTGTTTGAGTACACGCGGAAATTTGATCATTTTGAACTGAACCGGGAAAATATACAGGTGACGGAAGCGGAAATCCGTAAGGCCTATGAGAGCCTGGACGGGGAACTGGTTCATGTCATACGCCGCAGCGCGGAGAATATCCGGGATTTTCACCGGAAGCAGCTGCACAGCAGCTGGTTTGACGCGAAAGAAGACGGTTCCCTTCTGGGGATGAAGATTACCCCCATCGCCAGGGCCGGAGTCTATGTCCCCGGGGGAAAGGCGGCGTATCCCTCCAGTGTGCTGATGAATGTGATACCTGCCAAAGTGGCGGGGGTGGGGGAGATCATCATGACCACGCCGCCCGGGCCAGATGGTAAAGTAAATCCGGGAACCCTGGTTGCGGCCCATATTGCAGGGGTGGACAGGATTTACAAAGCAGGCGGCGCCCAGGCGGTGGCAGCCATGGCTTTCGGCACGGAGTCCGTGCCCAGGGTGGACAAAATTACAGGGCCGGGAAATATTTTTGTGGCCCTGGCCAAAAAAGCCGTGTATGGATATGTGGGAATTGATTCCATAGCCGGTCCCAGCGAGATTCTGGTTCTGGCGGACGGGACGGCAAACCCGAAGTACGTGGCCGCGGATCTTCTTTCCCAGGCGGAACATGACGAACTGGCCAGCGCCATACTGATCACCACTTCCGCGGAGTTGGCGGGGAAAGTTTCCGCCCAGGTGGATGTGTTTACCGCAAAGCTGTCCCGGAAGGAGATCATCCAAAAGTCCCTGGACCGGTACGGATACATTCTTGTGGCCGATACCATGGATGACGCGGTGGCGGCGGCCAATGAGATCGCTTCGGAACATTTGGAGATACTTACGGAAAATCCCTATGAAGTTATGACAAAGATACGCAATGCGGGAGCTATTTTCCTGGGAGAGTATTCCTCCGAGCCTCTGGGGGATTATTTCGCGGGACCGAACCATATTCTTCCCACCAACGGCACGGCTAAATTTTTCTCGCCGCTGAATGTGGATGATTTTTTGAAAAAGACAAGTATTATCTCATATTCCGGCGCGGCATTGGAGAAAGTACATAAAGATATTGAACTTTTTGCCGAAAGCGAAGGCCTGACAGCCCATGCCAACAGTATCAAAATGAGATTTGAAGAATAATGGGAAATATGGGGCCATATCCCCCAAAGCTGAAAAAACAGGAGCGTAGAATCGATGCGGAAAGCAGAAGTGTCCAGAAAGACAAAGGAGACGGATATCCGTCTTGTCCTGAATCTGGATGGAAAAGGAGAATCCGATATTTCCACGGGAATCGGCTTTTTTGACCATATGCTGGAAGGATTTTCCAGACATGGATTTTTTGACCTGAAATGCCATGTGCAGGGAGATTTGCATGTGGATGGACATCACACCGTGGAAGACACGGGCATTGTGCTGGGAAAGGCCATAGCGGAGGCGGCAGGGGGCAAAAAGGGAATCCGGCGTTACGGATTTTTCATTCTGCCCATGGATGATGCCCTGGCAATGTGCGCCGTGGATTTATGCGGGCGGCCGTTTCTGAATTTTGACTGCCGGTTTCCGGCGGCGCAGGCAGGGGGACTGGATACGGAACTGGTACGGGAATTCTTCTATGCGGTATCTTACAGCGCAGGCATGAATCTGCACATCAAAATGCTGGATGGCCAGAATACCCATCATATGATAGAGGCATCCTTTAAGGCATTTGCAAAGGCGCTGGACCAGGCCGTGGGAATGGAGCCCCGCGTGGAAGATGTGCTGAGCACCAAGGGCTGTCTGTAGGGCCGGTGGCCGTGGAACGGAGTCCCGTGTGGAAGACGTGCTAGGCACCAGGGGCTGTCTGTAAGGCCGGGGGCAGGGACATGAATGTCCCTGCGGCTGCGGAAATCAAGGAAAAGTACGGAGGATGACTATGGTGATGAAAAAATTTGTACCTTGTATTTATCTGTACCACGGGCATGCGGTGAGACGCATGACGGATCTGACCGTGGTGGAGACGGATCCCCTGCGGCTGGTGCGGCTGTACAATGAGAACAATGCGGATGGACTGATTGTGTTCGATATGTCAAAAGACGACGCGGAACAGGAAGAAGCTCTGGATATCATAAAGGAAATCTGCGCGGAGGCAGAGATGGAAGTCATCGGGGCGGGCAATATAAAGCGTATGGAGGATGTGAAAAAGCTTCTCTACGCGGGCTGCCGGCGTGCCGTTCTGGATTATACGAAAGAAAGTAATATTGCCATCACCCGGGAAGTTTCCCTGAAATTCGGCAGGGACAAAATCCTGGCATCCTACGAGGACGCGGATGTGGTCCAGGCCAGCCGGGGAGAACTGGAACAGTATGTGTCCGGACTCCTGCTGATGAATCCCCATCAGATCCGGGAGACTGAGAATGCGACCAGCCTGCCTTTTTTTGTGCAGGTGAACCAGATTGCCCTGAATAAGCTGATGGAAATCTTTTCCCACGACGCTGTGTGCGGGGTCACGGGCAATGCCATAAACGACAATTACAAGGATATTCTGGCCCTGAAAGGACTTTGCAGGGAAAACGGCATTCAGGTGGAGACTTTTGAGGCGGCGTTCAAGTGGGATGATTTTAAGAAGAATCCGGAAGGCCTGGTGCCTGTGATCGTGCAGGATTACCGCACCCGGGAAGTACTGATGATGGCTTACATGAATGAGGAGGCCTATGACCAGACCACCCGCAACGGCAGAATGACTTATTTCAGCCGCAGCCGGAATTCTCTCTGGCTGAAAGGGGAGACCAGCGGGCATTTCCAGTATGTGAAAAGCCTCACTGCGGACTGTGACATGGACACCATACTGGCAAAGGTTTCCCAGGTGGGCGCCGCCTGCCATACTGGGGCAAGGAGCTGTTTTTTCAACGAAATTACCAGAAAAGATTACGAGGAAGCCTCCAATCCCCTTCTGGTTCTGGGAGAGGTGCTGGATATTATAAAAGACAGGAAAGTCCATCCCAAGGAAGGGTCCTATACCAATTATCTCTTTGACAAAGGGCTGGATAAAATTCTGAAAAAGCTGGGGGAGGAGGCCACGGAGATCGTCATTGCCGCCAAAAACCCCAATGCCAATGAGATAAAATATGAGATGAGCGATTTTCTCTATCATATGATGGTGCTTATGGTGGAGAAGGATGTGACCTGGGAAGAACTTGCCGCAGAGCTGGCAAACCGGTGATTCCCGGAACGGACACAGATTTCAGGCACGCCCCGTTGTTTGGGCGTGCCATTCTTGACAATACAGTCAAATTCCCAATCAAACCCCCATGCGGCCAGCCGCACCATCATCCATAAAAGCCGGGGGTTTTGATGATGCACACAAACCGCAAGAGCATGCGGTTTGGCGCAATGCTGTCTCAGTTTTTGTGCAAGGGGTGCACAAAAACACTTGGCGGTGCCGTAGTGGTGCAGGGGCTTTCATAGTAAACCCCCATGCCCCGCGTTGGCACCACTGCGCATGAAACAGGGGCAATCTA